>NZ_JASCXF010000003.1:0-152386 GCF_030062225.1 Sphingomonas sp. 2R-10 | reverse complement strand
GCGTCGAGGGGTGGGGTGGGTTTATCGGCGCGACTACCGCCTCGCCCCGCACGTCACCCCGGCGCAGGCTGGGGTTTCTCGATTGCAGGACAGGACAGGAATCGCCGGAGACCCCGGCCTGCGCCGGGGTGACGCCTGGGGGTCTACTCCACCCGCACCGCGCGCCAGCCTTCGCCGCCGATCGCTGCCTCGCCGACCGTCCCGCGATACTCGCGACCGCCCGCGGTGAAGTTGAGCGCGACGCCGCGCAGGCTGCCGGTCAGTGCCGTGCTGCCCAGCGTGCCGGTTACGTCCTGAAACCGCTGGTCGATGGTCAGTGTCACCGCGCGCCCGTCCGCCAGCGTCGCGCGCCACGTACCGCCCGCCACCGCCGGTACGATCCACAGATAGACGCGGCGGTCGCCGACCAGCCGTTCGCCGTCGGCGCGCCAGTCGCCGAGGTCGAAGGCGTGGGTGACGATCCGCGTGCCGGGTTTCAGTTCGGTCAGCAGACGCGGGCGCAGCGCCATGTTGATGCGTGGCAGCAGGTACATGGTAACGACGCTCGCCGGCCGCAGCGGCACGTCGAACAGGTTGGCGTTGGAGAAGCGGGCACGGTCCTGCAGGCCATGGAGCGCGGCGTTGCGGCGGGCGCGGTCGACCAGGGCTGCGTCGATCTCCACGCCGCTGGCGGCGGCCCCGCGCCGTGCCGCGGCGATGGCGATGCGGCCATCGCCCGAGCCGAGGTCGATGACGGTATCCGACGCGGCGACCTGCGCCATGTCGAGCATCGCCTCGACCACCGGTTCGGGGGTCGGGACATAGGGCACGTCATAATCGGGTTCGCGCGCGGCGATGCCGGTCCCGCGCAGAATGTCGCCCATGCCGTCGCCATAGGCGCTGCACCCGCCGAGCAGCGCGGCCAGCAGCAGCGCCGCGATCCTCACGCCGCGGCGACCCCGCGCAGCCACGCCGCCGTCTCGGCCGGATGGGTGACCGGGATCATGTGCCCGCCCGCGATCATGGTCAGTTCGGCACCGGGAATGACGGCAGCGGTCGGCTCGCCCTGCGTCCCCGGATCGAGCAGCTGGTCGTCGCGGCCATAGAGGATCGCGACGGGCAGGGCGATCGTGCCATAGCGCGGCACCAGCGTGGCGAGCGCGCGATTGGCGTCCTCCAGCTCGAACGCCCCCGCCTCGAAGCTCGCCGGGCGCAGCGCGGTCAGGCCGCCGCCGCGCGTGCCGAAGTCCAGCGGAACCGGATCGGGTGCGAACACCTGCTTCGAAACCGCCGGGCCGGTCAGCGTCGTGAGCGGCACGCCGACGGTCCATGCGGCGAGGCCGCGCAAGGGGGCAGGCGGTACCTTGCCACGGAACACCGGCGGCAGCCGCTCGACCTGTTGCGTCAGCGGCGCGATCAGCGCGATGCCGCGGATCTTGGCGGGCTGGTTCAGCGCCATCGTCAACGCCACCGCGCCGCCCATCGAATGGCCGACCAGCAGCGGCCGGTCGAGTCCCAGCGCGTCGATCAGGTCGGCGATCATTCGCGCCTGCGTCTCCAACGTCGGGTGCCCGCCCTCCACGGTCGAATGGCCCCAGCCGGGACGGTCGACCAGGATCAGCCGGTGGTCGGCGAGTTCGGCGGTCAGCGCGTAGGAGAAGTTGCGCAGCTGGCCATAGATGCCGTGGAGCAGCACGATCGCCGGACCATCGCCGCCGGTGTCGACATAATGCAGCCGCCCGCCCGGCACGTCGACGAACGCGCCGTCGGCCGGGACCAGCGCCTCCGCCGCACCCGCCGCCAGCGCGGTCCACAGCGCGAGGCCGCCGCCGATCAGCGCCGTCGTCATCGCCGCCTTCTTGAACACGTCTTTCATGCGTCATCCTCCCGCGTTGCCGGGGATACGCTCGGGCGTGGCGGAGTGTCCATCGGATACGTTTCAGGCGTCCTCCAGCGCCGCCTCGCGCTCGGCGGCCTGGCGCGCCCACATCTCGGCATAGGTGCCACCGGCGCGCAGCAGTTCGGCATGCGATCCGCTTTCGACCACGCGCCCGTTCTCCAGCACGACGATGCGGTCGGCATGGACCACGGTCGACAGGCGGTGGGCGATGACGATGGTGGTCCGCCCGCGCTCGATCGCTTCCAGCGTGTCGAGGATGTCGGCCTCGGTCCGGCTGTCGAGCGCGCTGGTCGCCTCGTCGAGGATCAGCACCGGCGGGTTCTTGAGCAGCGTGCGCGCGATCGCGACGCGCTGCTTCTCGCCGCCCGACAGCTTCAGCCCGCGTTCGCCGACGCGCGTGTCGAATCCCTGCGGCAGGCTGGCGATGAACGGCGCGATCGACGCGCCCTGCGCCGCGCGCGCGATATCCCCGGTCGTGGCACCGGCGCGGCCATAGGCGATGTTGTAGCCGATGGTGTCGTTGAACAGCACGGTATCCTGCGGCACGATCCCGATCGCCGAGCGCAGCGACGCCTGCGTCACCGCGGCGATATCCTGTCCGTCGATGGTGATCCGTCCGGCGGTCGGATCGTAGAAGCGGAACAGCAGCCGGGCGAGCGTCGACTTGCCCGCGCCCGATGGCCCCACCACCGCCAGCGTCGTACCCGGCGGAATGTCGAGGTCGATGCCGTCCAGGATCGTTCGCCCGTCACCATAACCGAAGCCCACGCCCTCGAACCGGACGTGTCCCCGACCGACCACCAAGGTCGGCGCGCCGGGCGCGTCGACGACGTCGGCCGGGGTATCGATCAGGTCGAACATCGCGCCCATGTCCACCACCCCCTGCCGCACGGTGCGATACACCATGCCCAGCAGGTCGAGCGGGCGGAACAGTTGCGTCAGCAGCGTCGACACCAGCACGATGTCGCCCGGCGTGAAGCGCCCGCTCGACCAGCCGAACACGATCAGCGCCATGCCGCCGCCCAGCATCAGCGCGGTGATGAGCGACTGGCCGATGTTGAGCAGCGCGAGTGAATTCTCCGACTTCACCGCCGCATCGGCATAGCTGGCGACCGCGCGGTCGTAGCGCGCCGCCTCGCGCTCCTCGGCGCCAAAATATTTGACCGTCTCGAAATTCAGCAGCGAATCGACGGCGTGCGCCACCGCGCCGGTGTCGAGGTCGTTCATCCGTTCGCGCAAGGCGGAACGCCAGTCGGTGACCCAGCGGGTGAACACGATGTAGCATACTACCATCGCCATGGTGCCGCCGACCAGCCACGCGCCGAACCGCGTGCCGAAGATCGACAGGACCAACCCCAGTTCTAGGATCGTCGGCGCGATGTTGAACAGCAGGAAATACAGCATCGTGTCGATGCTCTTGGTGCCCCGCTCGACCACCTTGGTGACCGCGCCGGTGCGGCGTTCGAGGTGGAAGCGCAGCGACAGCGCATGGAGGTGGCGGAACACCGACGCCGCCAGCCGCTGCGTCGCATCCTGCCCGACGCGTTCGAACACGACGTTGCGCAGATTGTCGAACAACGTGCCGGCAAAGCGCGCCGCGGCATAGCCCGCGACCAGCGCGACGACGAGCCACAGCGCGTCGCGCGACCCCGCCGCCATCGTGTCGATCGCGCCCTGCAACGCGAACGGCGCGCCGTACACCTGCACCAGCTTCGATGCGACCACCAGCAGCAGCGCGGCGACGATGCGCACCTTCAGCCCCGTGGCGCCGGCGGGCCACAGATAGGGGAGGAAACGGCGGAGCGTCGCCAGCATCGGCCGGGTGGGACCGGAGGCGGAATGGGTTTCTGGCGGCATTGCAAGCGCCATTTGGGGAAGCGGGCGCGGGCGTGCAACGGTTCGTCGGAACAAGCGGCTTCCACAGGTATTGAAACCGGTGGAAGGAGACGACGAATGGCACCTCTGGTCTATGTCATGGCGATCCTCGGATGCGGCGACGACGGCGCCGCCTGCACCCGCGAGCGCGTCGCTCCCGCCAGCTATCAATCGGTCGCAGAGTGTCAGGCGGCGATGCCCGCAATGCTCGCCAGCAACACCGACCTGTCCTATCCGGTAATCAGCGCCGCGTGCGAACGCGGCGGGCAGTTCGTCGTCGAAAATGCGAAGCGGGGCAAGCCGCGCCAGGGCTGAGCGGGCGACCGGTCGGCAACAGGCCACTCCCCCTGCGGGTTCGTAACCCGGCTCAAGTCCAGACCTCTGCGAAATTCTTGAACAGACCCAACTCCTGGCCGCATCCCGGCGAAGGCCGGGGTCCAGTTGGAAAGGCTTTTCGGTATCTTGCCGATGCTCCCCAACTGGGCCCCGGCCTTCGCCGGGGTACGGATTGAGGGCGTTCGCAGAGGTTTCATTCAAGTCCGGGGTAACAATATGAAGGAGGCGGTTGATACACCATTGGTCCGCGCGTGGACGATGGAGTATCGCCGCCAACCTGTCGCTACTTGACGCAATGCTCGCCTCCAATTACTTACATCATTGTAAGTAGTGGAGTCGGACATGGCGACGCAGGGAATCGACACGGTACAGCCGCTCCGGCGCGACTGGGGCACGGCATGGGCAGCGCTCCGGCGTCTGCTCGCCGATGGCAACGACACGGTGCAGGTGTTCCGCATCATGCGCGCGCTCAACGCCGATACCAGCCATCGCAACTATGCCCGGTTGCTGGGCGAACCCGGCGGCGGGCGGATCGCCTATGACCATGTCGAACTGGCCGAGCGGTTTTCCGATCGCAGCTGGATCGACGCGCTGCCCGACGGCAGCGTCGGCGCGCACTATCGCGCGTTCCTCGACCGTACCGGCTTTTCGGCGCAGGGGCTGGCCGAGATCAGCGCCGCCGACAACGAAGGCTGGCGCGACGCGGTGCATCCGGTCGCATGGTTCGGCCGGCGCGAGCGCGACGTCCACGACATCTGGCACGTGCTGACCGGCTATACCGCCGAGGAGCATCTGGGCGAGGCATGCCTCGTCGCCTTTTCCTATGCGCAGACCGGCGGGCTCGGCTGGGCGGCGATCGGGCTGGGCGCGGCGCTGAAATCGCTGCGGATCACCGGCGAGCGCGCGTTCGCGAAGGCGGTATGGGAAGGCTATCGCAACGGCCGCCGCGCGCGCTGGCTGCATGCCGAGGAATACGAGGCGCTGCTGGCCGAACCGCTCGACGCGGCGCGCCGGCGGCTGAACATCGCCGAGCCGGTGGCCTATCATGCGGCGCAGGCCCGGTTGCGCGAGCAGGGGCTGGCGGGGATTTGAAACTGCGCGTGGCGGCGCGGGTTCACGGTAGAGCCGGACAGTCGGCATCGTCTTCACCCCGGATCACGTCGAGGCCTTTGCGAAAGCCCTCAATCCGTACCCCGGCGAAGGCCGGGGCCCAGTTGGGGGACATTGGTAAGATACGGAAAAGCCTTTCCAACTGGACCCCGGCCTTCGCCGGGGTACGGCGAAGGGTTGGCTCTGTTCGAGGCTTTTGCAGAGGTCTAAATCACGTCCGGGGTGACCTTATCGCGTAAAGGGCGTTCCCGCCTCGTCGCCGCCTATTTCGCCAGCGCGGCGCTCGCCTGTGCCTCGCCGCGATCGCGCACGGCCTTCGCCCGCGCCTCGGCCTGCTTCTCGACCAGCTTCGCTTCCTCGCGCAGCGCATCGGCGCGGACCTTGAGCCGTTCGGCGTCGTAGCCGCCCGCCTGGCCGGCCTGGTTGACCAGCCCCTCGGCCTCGACCTTCATCTGCGCGGTCTGATTCTCGGCGGAGGCCTCGATCGCGTCGGCTTCCGCATCGGCCTGATCGCGCAGTTGGCCGGCGCGCTGCTGTTCGGGGGTCTGCGAACCGCACGCGGTCAGCGCGAAGGCGGCAGCAGCCATCAGGACGAAACGGGGCATCGGCAATTCCTGTCGTAATTCGCCTGTTCCAATTCCCCACCGCGCGGAAAGTTTCGTTCGTATAACGTTGTAGTCCGGCGGCAAGGGTTTCGCGCGGCGGGCCGCACCGCTAACGGTCGACGCCGGATGCTGACCCGCCTGACCCTGACCGATTTCCGCAACCATGTCGGCGGCACCATCGAACCCGGCGCGGGCTTCGTCGTGCTGAGCGGTCCCAACGGCGCGGGCAAGACCAACGTGCTGGAGGCGGTGTCGCTGCTCGCGCCCGGACGGGGGCTGCGCCGGGCGCCGCTGTCGGACATGGCGCGCGAGGGCGGGGCGGGCGGCTTCGGCGTCGCCGCCGACCTGATCGGCGACGTGCGGCTGGGCACGGGGACGCAGGCGAATGCGCCCGAACGGCGGATCGTGCGGGTCAACGGCGCGGGCGCGGCGGCGACCGCGCTGGCCGAATGGCTGTCGGTGCTGTGGCTGACGCCGACGATGGACCGGCTGTTCGTCGAACCGGCGGGCGAGCGGCGGCGGTTTCTCGACCGGATGACGCTGGCGCTGCTGCCCGGTCATGCGACGCAGGCGACGCGCTACGAAGCGGCGATGCGCGAGCGCAACCGGTTGCTGGCGGAGGATGCCGCGCCCGATCCCGACTGGCTGTCGGCGCTGGAGGCGCGGATGGTCGAACATGGCATGGCGCTGGGCACGGCACGGGCGGAGTGCGTCGCGATGCTCGACGACCGGATCGCCGCGCTGCCCGCCACTGACTTTCCGCGCGCCGCGCTGGCGCTGGAGGGGTGGCATGGCGATGCGGGGCTGTTCGCGCGCGAACTGGCGGCAGGGCGCGCGCGCGATGCCGCGGCGGGACGGGCGCTCAGCGGACCGCATCGCGCGGACCTGATCGTCACCGACCGCGACCGCGGCATGGCCGCCGCGCGCTGTTCGACCGGCGAGCAGAAGGCGTTGTTGCTCGGGCTGGTGCTGGCGCATGCCGAACTGGTCGCCGACCGCGCCGGGCGGCCGCCGGTGCTGTTGCTCGACGAGGTGGCGGCGCATCTCGACCCCGGCCGCCGCGCCGCGCTGTTCGCCCGGGCGGCCGGGGCAGGGCAGGTGTGGCTGACGGGCACCGAGGCGGGGTTGTTCAGCGACATTCCCGGCGACGCCACCCGCTTCGAGGTCGCGGACGGGCGGATCGACCGGGTGTAGCGCACGCTGCCCGCCGTTCGAATCGACCGGATCAAACGCTCAGGTCTCGGCTGGCATCCACGGCAGCGCCGCTGGACTCGCGCCTGCGCGGGAGTGACGCTGGAGTCCGATCCATCCTGTTCGAACCGGGCGTCATCCCGGCGAAGGCCGGGATCTTCCGGTGGTAGCGCGGAGCACGAGCCGATGGAGACCCCGGCCTTCGCCGGGGTGACGTTTCCCATGCGGACGGATCAAGCCCTGGAAGCCGGCAGCGATGCGGTTCAGTAGAAGCGCAGCTCGCCCGGTAGCCGGTCGGGCGTTTCGCCGCGCAGCTTGGCTAGCGTAGCCTCGATCACCCGGCCGAGTGCGGCGGTGTGGAACGGCTTGGCGACGCAGCCGACGATCAGCGGGTGGTCGGCGCCGTCGGGGCAGTTGCCGCTGAGGAACAGGCACGGGATGCCGCGCTCGGCCAGCGCCGTCGCGGTCCGGCGCCCGCAATCGCCATTGGCCAGCCGCACGTCGCACAGCGCGATGTCGGGCCGATCCGCGGTCGCCAGCGCCAGCGCCTCGACCTCGGTATCGGCGATGCCGGTGACGACATGGCCGTGCAGCGCCAACGCGTCCTCCACCAGCATCGCGACCAGCGCCTCGTCCTCGACCAGCAGGATGCGCAGCGGTTCAGCCATGGGCGCGACCGGGGATGAGGATCGTCAACTGCCCGGCGCCGTCGCGGGCCACGTCGGCGCGCAGCTGCCGCGCGAGGCCGCGCACCAGCCGTCCGTCGTCGATCGCGGGACGCGGCCGGCCCATGTCCGTGCCGGTCAGCGTCAGGCGCAGCGCGTCGGCGGTCGCATCGATGGCGACCTGCGCCAGCGCGTCCGGATCGACGGCGATGAAGGCATGGGTCAGCAGCGCGACCGCAGCCGCCTGCTCGATCGCGAGCGACGGGTTGCCGGTGCCGAGGATCGCGACGGGTTCGTCGTCGGTGCGTTCGGCGATCGACCCGATCAGCGCGACGATGTCGATCCGGCTGGGGCTGTCGGTCGCATAGAGCGGGCGATGCGCGGCGGCGAGCACCTCCAGCCGCGCCGCCGCGTCGGCCAATGCGCCGCGCGCGCTCCCGTCGGTCAGGTCGGCGGCGCCCAGCCGGACGACCGCGACCGCGGTCTGCAGCGCGTTGCGCACGCGGTGGTTGAGTTCCGCGAGCAGCCGTTCGCGCACGGCGATCCCCTCGCGCAGCTCGGCCTCGATCCGCAGCCGGTGCTTGGCGAGCGCGACATAGTGGCACACGGTGCGGATGAACGCGAGCTCGTCGGGCTCGAACCGGTCGCTCCAGCGCCTTCCGAAGCTGAGCGTGCCGAGCAGCGTCGACCCGTGCATCAGCGGGGTGCAGACATAGGCGTCCACGCCGAGCGCGCGGACGAACTTCGCCATCGGGTCGTCGGACCGCTGCACGCCGAAGGTGGCGATCGGCCGGCGATCGCGCGCGACGCAGCCGCACACCGCCTCGCCGATCGCGAGGCGTTCGAACGACGCCGCCTCGGCCGAGGTCAGCCCGCCATGGGTTTCGAGGAGCAGCGCATCGCCGTCGAGCCGATAGTTGAAGAAGACGTCGAGCCGCAGTTCGTCGGCGATCAGCGTGAACAGGTCGTCGACCATCCCCGCCGGGTCGTCTGCCGCGAGCAGCCGGTCGGCCGCCTCGCCCAGCAGGCGCAGATGGCGTCGCGGCATGCCGTCGACGGCCATGTCGGTCGATGCGGGATCGATCATCGGGCGTTCTTAACGGCCGGATTCACCAGTAGCCATAGCCAATCGGCACCGGTCGCCCCGCGCAACCTTGACCATCGGGCCGCCTTCGCCTATTTGCCGCAACGCAGCGACGCTTTTCAGGCAGCGTGATCGGACCCCGCGGGGTCTCGGCTCCGCGTCGCGGCTCCAACCGGCTTCCCCAGTCACGCGGGTGGCATTTTTTGCCCCGCTGCCCGTGCGCCCTCGCTGCGCCACGGGTGCCGGAAGTATTTCAGGAAATTCCATGTCCTTCCAGTCACTCGGCCTGTCGAAGTCGATTCTCGACGCGCTCGCCGCCAAGAATTACGAAACCCCCACCCCGATCCAGCGCGACGCGATCCCGCTGGTACTCGAAGGGCGCGACCTGCTGGGCATCGCCCAGACCGGCACCGGCAAGACCGCCGCGTTCGTGCTGCCCTCGATCGACCTGCTGGTGAAGGCCAATGTCCGTCGCCGCCCGATGCGCTGCCGGATGCTGGTGCTGGCCCCGACGCGCGAACTGGTCAGCCAGATCGCCGACAACGCCCGCGCCTATGCCAAGCACAGCAAGCTGACCGTCGCCACCGTGTTCGGCGGCGTGCCGGTGCCGCGCAACATCCGCGACGTGGCGGCGGGCGTCGACATCCTCGTCGCGACGCCGGGTCGCCTGCTCGACCTGATCGACCAGAAGTGCCTTGGCCTCGGCGAACTCGAGATCCTCGTGCTCGACGAAGCCGACCAGATGCTCGACCTGGGGTTCATCCACGCGCTGCGCCGCATCGTGTCGATGGTCCCGAAGTCGCGCCAGACGCTGTTCTTCTCGGCCACCATGCCCAAGGACATTCGCGAGCTGGCCGACAAGTATCTGACCGATCCGGCCACGGTGCAGGTGACGCCGGTGTCGTCGACCGCCGAGCGCGTCGAACAGTACGTCACCTTCGTCCAGCAGGCGGAGAAGCAAACGCTGCTGACCATGTTCTTCCGCAATACCAAGATCGACCGCGCGCTGGTGTTCACCCGCACCAAGCATGGCGCCGATCGCGTCGTGAAGCTGCTGGCCGCGAACGGCATCGCGTCGAACGCGATCCATGGCAACAAGTCGCAGCCGCAGCGCGAAAAGGCGCTGGCCGCGTTCCGCGAAGGCACCGTGCCGATCCTGGTCGCGACCGACATCGCCGCGCGCGGCATCGACGTGTCGGGGGTCAGCCACGTCGTGAACTTCGAACTGCCCAACGTGTCGGAACAGTATGTTCACCGGATCGGCCGCACGGCTCGTGCGGGCGCGTCGGGCGTGGCGTTCAGCTTTTGCGCCGATGACGAGCGGCCGTTCCTGAAGGGGATCGAGCGGCTGACCAAGCAGAAGATCGACGTCGTGCCGCTGCCGGCCGACTTCGTCGAGCAGGGTGCCAAGATCAAGGCGAGCCGCGCCCCATACGCTCCCGATCGGCCCGAGCGCCTGCCCAGCGAGCGCGGCCCGGCCCGTCCGCGGGCGACCCATGCCCATGGCGCCAAGCCGGCGCATGGTCGCGGCGGCCCGGTCGGCAACCCGAGCCGCGGTGGCCAGCCGCAGCGCGCCGAAGGCCAGGGCGGCGGCGGTCGTCCGCCGCAGCGTGAGGCCGGTGCCGGCGGTGGCGGGCGTCCGGGTGGCGCTGGCCGTCCGGCCGGCGGCAGTGGCGGCGGTGGTCGCGGTCGCGGCGGCCGGGGGCGCGGCGGTGGCGGCGGCGCTCCGCGCGCTTCGGTGTAACGATAGGCCCCGGCAGGCAACTGCCGGGGTTTTTCTATCAATCCTCCCCGTGCCGGGGAGGATTTTAGAGTTCGCGTAGCGCCCGGGCCGGCCGCGCACCCAATATCGGCAGCGCGCCCAGCAACCCGATCCCCACCGTCACGCCGACGCCCACCGCCAGCGTCGCGGCGATCGCGCCGTAATCGGGCAGCCAGTCGAACGCGAACAGTTCGACCACCACATACCAGCCGCCCGCGATCCCGATCGCGGCCGCCAGCGCGGCGAGGATCACGGCGAGCAACAGATATTCCAGCGCCTGCGCCGCCAGTATCTGCCCCCGCGTCGCGCCCAGCGTCTTGAGGATCACCGAATCATAGGTCCGCGTCTCGCGCGCGGCGGCGATCGCGCCGACCAGCACGGCGATGCCGGCGAGGATCGCGATGCCGGCCGCCGCGGCGATCGCGGTCGCCATCTGCGACACGATGGTGCGCACCTGCCCGATCACCTCGCGCACCTCGACCACCGAGGTGGAGGGGAAGGCGGCCGACAGCGCGCGGACGATGGCGCGTTCGCGGCCCGGCGGCATGGTGATCGTCGCCGCCAGATTGTGCGGCACGTCGGACAGCGCGTCGGGGCTGAACACCATCACGAAATTGAACCCCATCGTGTCCCATTCGATCTTGCGGAACGAGGCGATGCGGGCGGTGCGTTCCTGCCCGGCGACGCTGATCGTCAGCGGATCGCCGAGCTTCAGGTTCAGCGCCTGCGCCATGCGTTCGTCGACCGACACCAGCGGGGGACCGGCATGGTCCGCCGGCCACCATTTGCCCGATACCAGCTCGCTGCCCGGCGGCAGGTCGGCGGCGAAGGTCAGCCCGCGTTCGCCGCGCAGCGCCCATGCGCCCTCGGGAATGGTCGTGAGGTCGGCGACGCGGGTGGTGCCATAGGCGGTGATCGTGCCGCGCATCAGGGGGACGGTCTGGACCTCGGCGCCGGGCTGGATGTTGGCGATGGTGCCGCGGAACGCCGATTCCCGGTCCGGAGGGACATCGAGGGCGAACAGGGCGGGTGCGCGGGCGGGCACGGTGCGTTGGATGTTGGCGTCGAGGCTGGTGCGGATCGCCGCCAGCAGCACGAACAGCGTCAGGCCGAGGCCCAGCGCCACCACCAGCGCCCCGGTCCGCGCGCCGGGGCGGTGCAGCGCGGCGACCGCGAGGCGCCACAGCGGGCGGCGGGCCCGTGGCAGGCGCGCGGCGCCCCAACGGATCAGCCAGCCAAGTGCCGACAACAGCAGGAGAAGTCCGGCAGCGGCGGCAAGAAACGCCGCGCCGAACCATGGCCGTTCGCTGGTCGCCAGCACCAGCGCGACGATCCCGGCAAAGGCCGCGCCCATCCATGCCGCCGCCTGCCACCGCGGCGCGCGCCGCCCGTCATGGACGCCGCGCAGCAGCCCGGCGGCAGGCACCGCGCCCGCCGCCAACAACGGCGGGGCGGCAAAGGCGAGCGCGATCAGGAGGCCATAGGCGGCGGCCTGCACCAGCGGCAGCGCATGGATCGCGAAGCGCGGCGCGACCGGCAGCACGTCGCCCGCCAGCGCGACGATCAGCGGCACGGCGGCGATGCCGATGGCGATGCCGATCAGGATGCCGATTGCCGAAACGACGACGATCTGAAGCAGATAGACGCGCGCGATCAGCCCGGAGGTCGCGCCCAGCACCTTGAGCGTCGCGATGCTCGACCGCCGCGTGGCAAGGTAGCTGGACACGCCGTTGCCGACCCCGATCCCGGCGATGACCAGCGCGGTCAGCCCGACCAGCACGAGGAACTCGCCCATCCGGGTCAGGAACCGCTCGGCACCCGGCGACGCGCGGTCGCGGGTGCGGCTGTCCCAGCCCTGCGCCGGATAGCGATCGGTAAACGCCTTGATCGCCGTCGCCGGGTCGTAGCCGCCGGCGATGCGGTATTTCGCTTCGTACAGGCTGCCCGGCGCGATCAGCGCGGTGCGCTGCAATCCCTCCAGCGACACCAGCGCCACCGCGCCCAGCGTGAAGCCTTCGCTCAGCCGGTCGGGTTCGTCGGCGATGATCCCGGCGACGGTGAAGCGCGCCGTGCCATAGCGGACCGGGCCGCCGACGCGCAGGTTCAGTCGTTCGACCAGCGCCGGCCCGACATAGGTCTCGGTCGGCGACAGCGGACGGGCGGTGCCGCCTTGCAGGGTCAGCGTGCCGTAGAGCGGGTAGGCGGTATCGACCGCCTTCAGCTCGATCGGGGCGGTGTCGCCGCCGAAGTTGGCGGCCATCGACTGCATCCGCACCGTTTCGGACACCCGGCCCAGCCGCGCCATCGACCGGCGTTCGGCGGCGTCGGCCGTCCGCTGCGACACCGACAGTTCGATGTCGCCGCCCAGCAGGCTCTGCCCGCGCGCCGCCAGTTCCTGCGTGATCGATCGCGTCAGGCTGCCGATCGCCGCCAGCGCGCCGACGCCGAGGATCAGGCAGACCAGCAGCAGCCGGAGGCCGCGGAAGCGTGCGTCGAGTTCGCGGCGGGCGAACGTCCACGCCAGTCGCCACCCGGTCATTGGGCACCCGCAGGCAAGTGCCGCTCCGCGACATTCGGCGTACCCCCGCGCAGGCGGGGGTCCAGAGCCGCGAAGAACCGCCGGTCGCGTTTGTCGCCCTGGACCCCCGCCTGCGCGGGGGTACGAACGGGGGGCGCTGGCAGCGCCCTCACCGGCCGGTGTCCCGTGCGATGCGGCCGTCGGCCAGTTCGACCACCCGGTCGCAGCGTTCGGCGAGCGACGGGTCGTGGGTGATGACGAGCAGCGTCGCCTGCGTCGCGGCGCGGCGTTCGAACAGCAGGTCCATGATCGCATGGCCGGTCGCGCGGTCGAGATTGCCGGTCGGTTCGTCGGCGAACACCAGCGCCGGCCGTCCGGCGAGCGCGCGGGCGATGGCGACGCGCTGCTGCTCGCCGCCCGACAGCTGCGCGGGATAATGGTGGAGGCGGTGGGCAAGGCCGACCGACTCCAGTTCGGCCCCGGCCCGGGCAAAGGCGTCGGTCATCCCGGCCAGTTCCATCGGCACCGCGACGTTTTCCAGCGCGGTCATCGTCGGCAGCAGGTGGAAGGCCTGTAGCACGATGCCGATGCGCCCGCGCCGCGCGCGTGCCAGGTCGTCCTCGCCCATCGCCCCGAAATCGGCCCCGGCGACATGGACCTGCCCGCCGCTGGCGCGTTCGAGGCCGGACAGTACCGCCATCAGCGACGACTTGCCCGATCCCGATGCGCCGAGCAGCGCGACGCTGGACCCGGCGGGGACCGCCAGGTCGATGCCGTGGAGGATGGCGGTCGCGGCGTCGCCATCGCCCAGCGTCAGGGTGACACCGCGCGCGTCGATGACCATATCGTTCGGAACCGAGTGCATGGGAGATTTATCGCCAGTGACGAAGCAGGGACTTCCATATGCGGGCACGTTCGCCATTCTCCAAGGCGCGTTGCTGCTGGGCGCGTGCAATCAGCCCGATTTGACGGAGGGCAACGACGCGATCCCGGTGAACGTCGCCGCCGACGCGACGCCGCGCCCGGTCGGTGCCCAAGCGCCGGTCGCGGGGCCGGAGCGGCTGGTGCTGGCGTTCGGCGACAGCCTGTATGCCGGATACGGGCTGGCGCGCGGCGACAGCCTGCCCGACGATCTGCAGGACGCGCTGCGCGCCGACGGGATCAACGCGCGGGTGGTGAATGGCGGGATTTCGGGCGACACCAGCGCGGCGGGGCGGCAGCGGCTGGCCTTCACGCTCGACCGGCTGGATCGCAAGCCCGACCTCGTGCTGCTGGGCCTGGGCGGCAACGACCTGCTGCGCCAGATCCCGCCGGCCGAGACGCGGGCGAACTTCGTCGCGATGCTGGACGAGCTGAAACGGCGCGACATTCCGGTGGTGCTGACCGGCATGATGGTGCCGCCCAATCTGGGACCCGACTATGCCGCGGCGTTCAACCGCATCTGGCCCGACATGGCGAAGCGATATGGCGCGACGCTCGATCCGTTCATCCTTGCCGGGGTGATCGGCAACCGGCAGCTGATGCTGCCCGACGGCATCCATCCCAATGCGCAGGGCGTCGACCGGATCGTGGCACGGCTCGGCCCCGTGGTGGCAGAGCGGCTGCGGCCTTAACCCTATTACAAACAGCCGCAGCTATCCCCGACCCGAATCGAACATATCGGGGGAATTGATGGTAATTCGGGTGTTGCTGGCGCTGTCGTGCAGCGTGATGGCGAGCGTGGCGGGTGCCGCGCCGGTCGAACCGGGGCAGCAGCCGCCGGGGTCGGACACGGTGACGACCGGCGTCGCGAAGGGGCGCGACCGGCTGGACAGCGCGACGTCGACCAGCGTTTTGCGCGAGGCGGAGATCGCCAAGCTGTCGCCGCGGTCGGTCGGCGAATTGCTGCGCGACATTCCCGGCGTGCTGGCCGAGGCGCCCAATGGCGAAAGCATCGCCAACATCACGATCCGCGGCCTGCCGCTGTCGTCGTCGGGCGCCAAGTTCGTGCAGTTGCAGGAAGACGGCCTGCCGGTCATGGAGTTCGGCGACATCGTCGGCGCCAGTTCGGACAGTTTCCTGCGCGTCGACCTGAACCTCGCGCAGGTCGAGGCGATCCGGGGGGGATCGGCGTCGACCTTCGCGTCCAATTCGCCGGGCGGCATCATCAACTTCATTTCCAAGACGGGCGAACGCGACGGCGGTGCGATCGCGCTGACCGGCGGGCTCGATTTCGACCAGTATCGTGCCGACGTCGATTACGGCGGCCGCCTGTCCAGCACCGTGCGCTTCCACGTCGGCGGCTTCTACCGGCAGGGTGAAGGGCCGCGCCGGATCGGCTTCGACGGGCAGCGCGGCGGCCAGATCAAGGCGAACATCACCCGCGAGTTCACCGGGGGCTATATCCGGCTGTACGGCAAGTATCTCGACGACCGCTCGCCCTTCTACGACTCGGTGCCGTTCCGGGTCAGCGGCACGAATGACGATGCCGAACTGAAGGCCGTGGCCGGTTTCGACCCGACCCGCGACACGCTGTCGACCCGCGCGCTCCAGTCGGTGACGCTGCTGGACGAACGCAACGTGCCGATCACGCAGGACATCCGCGAGGGGCAGCGCGTCAAGGAACGCTCGGTCGGCGTCGAGGGGCAGTTCACGCTGGCCGACTGGACGATCACCGAACGCTTCCGCGTCGCGGCCCGCTCGGGCGGGCTGATCGGTCCGTTCAGCAGCCAGTATCTGACCCCGGCGGCGGCACTGACGCGGCTGGGCGCGACCGGCGGCAGCTTCCGCTATGCGACGGGCGCCAGTGCGGGACAGATCGTCGCCGATCCCGCCGCGCTCAACGGCAACGGGCTGATCGGCATCTACAACATCCGCAACCGTCGCCAGGCCGATGTCGGCAACGTCACCAACGATCTGCGCGCCAGTCGCGTCTGGAACCTGGGCGAGGGCGCGCTGACGACCACCGCGGGCTTCTATGCCGCGCGGCAGGCGATCGACACGTCGATCCTGTACGGCGTCGCGGTGACCGAAGTGAAGGGCGGCGGCGATGCCGAACTGCTCGACGTGTTCACCGCCGCGGGCGTGGCACGGACCGCCACGGGCATCTATGCCTATAACCCGCTGTCGGGCACGCAGCGCCGCACGCTGCGTCTGGACTACAGCGTCAACGCGCCGTTCGCGTCGGCCAACTACAAGATCGGCCGGGTGTCGATCGGCGGCAGCCTGCGCTACGACTTCGGCGATGCCAGGGGGCAGGTGTTCGGCGTCGAACTGGGCGGCGGCCGCATCGGGCAGGTCGTGCGGGACATCGACGGCGACGGCGTGATTTCCGCCCCCGAACAGCGCGTCGGCGTGACGCCCGGCGCACCGGGGCTGGTCGATTACAGCTATCGCTACCTGTCCTATTCCACCGGCGTGAACTTCCGCATCGCCGAACCGCTGGCGGTCTTCGCCCGCTACAGCCGCGGCGCGCGGGCCAATGCCGACCGCATCACCTTCGGCACGGTGATCGACAACGCCACCGGCGCCCTGGCGGTCCCGTCGGCGGCCTATGACCCGGTCAGGCAGGCCGAGATCGGCGTGAAGTACCGCCGGTCGAACCTGACGCTGAACCTGACCGGATTCCACGTCGATGCGCAGGATTCGAACATCAACACCTCGACCGGGGCGGTCATCGCCCGCGACTACAATGCCAAGGGGCTCGAGTTCGAAGGCGGCGTCCGGTACGGGATGTTCAGCCTGAACGGCGGCGCGACCTATACCGACGCGGAAATCGTCCGCGACCGGGTCGATCCGACGGTCAACGGCAACAAGCCGCGCCACCAGGCCAGCCTGATCTTCCAGGCGACGCCGCAGATCAGCACTGATCGCTTCGCGGTGGGCGCGGTGTTCATCGGCACGACCGACAGCTATGCGCAGGACGTCAACCTGCTGAAGATGCCGGGCTATGTCACCACCAACGCCTTTGCACAGGTGCATGCGACCGAGCGGCTGCTGCTGTCGCTGAACGCGACCAACCTGTTCGACGTCGTGGCGCTGACCGGGATCGACGAGGACCGCATCCCGGCCAGCGGGATCGTGCGCGGACGGTTGCTGACCGGCCGGGCGATCTCGGCGACGGTGCGGCTCGACTTCTAGAGGCTGATCGACATTCAGGCCGTACCCCCGCCTGCGCGGGGGTACGTGAACCAGAAGGCTCCTGATCCTGCTGGATGGCGCTCCAATTCGCTGAATGTCGATCGGCCCTTAGGGAGCGACATTCACCAGCGTCTCGTCAGCCGAACGGGCGGTCGATCGACGGTTGCGGCAGGGTGAACCATGCCGCGCCGTCGTCGGTCACGTGGAAATGATCCTCCAGCCGGATGCCGAAGCGGTCGGGGACGACGATCATCGGCTCGTTCGAAAAGCACATGCCGGGCTCAAGCGGCGTCGTGTCGCCGCGCACCAGATAGGCCGGTTCGTGGATCGACAGGCCGATGCCGTGGCCGGTGCGGTGCGGCAGGCCGGGCAGGCGATAGTCGGGGCCGAGCCCCTCGCGCACCAGCAGCGCGCGGGCGGCGGCATCGACCTGCTCGCACGGCACGCCGGGGGCGGCGGCGGCGAAGGCGGCGGCCTGCGCGGCGTGTTCGATGTCCCAGATCGCGCGGACTTCGTCGGCGACCGGCCCGAAGGCGTAGGTGCGGGTGATGTCGCTGTGATAGCCGCCGACGCGACAGCCGGTGTCGACCAGCACCAGTTCCCCCTCCGCCAGCGCACGGTCGCCGGGCAGGCCGTGGGGAAAGGCGGTGGCGCGGCCGAACTGGACGATGCAGAAGAACGACCCGCCACCGCCGATCGCGCGGTGCGCGTCGTCGATGAAGCGGACGACCTCGCTGGCGAGGATGCCGGGCCGCAGGATGCGCGCGGCGGCGGCCTGTACCGCCAGCGTCATGTCCTTCGCCTGTTGCAGCAGCGCCAGTTCGGCGGGCGACTTGCGGCTGCGGCAGCCGTCGATCGCCGGTGCGCCGTCGAGGAGCGACAGGCCGTGGCGGGCGAGCTTCTGCCCCCAGGCGAAGGGCAGCAGCGGATCGATCGCGAGGCGCGCGCCGACGGGCAGCGCGTCGCGGACCAGCGCGGTCGGATCGGCATCCTCCTCCCACAGCAGCAGGTCGGCGGCGATGGTCAGGTCGGCCTCCAGCGTGCCGCGCTCGAACGCCGGACAGACGATGCGCGGGGTGCCCGCGACGGGCAGCAGCAGCGCGACCATCCGCTCGCTCGGCCCCCACGGAATCCCGGTGAAATAGTCGAGCGACGCGCCGGTATGGACCAGCAACGCATCGGCGCCGGCGGCCTCGGTCAGCGCGCGGGCGCGCTCGATGCGGGCGCGGCGTTCGGCGGGGGTGATCGACGGGGCGGGCGTGGCCCAGGGTTGGAGCGCCGCGAGTTCGGTCGCTGCGGTCGATCCGCCGATGGTCATGCCTGCTGGTCCTTGTGCGGGGTGCGGAGGGGATCGACCTTACGCCGACCCGTTTGGGTTGAGTAGTCATTGTGATTGTCGGAATGGCGGATGGGAGACCGGAGGTACGGGTACTTCGATACGGGCCTTCGACAAGCTCAGTCCCTACTCAGCATGAACGGTTCATGAGATTCCACATGGGCTAAGCCAAGCTTGGCTACCCGCACCGGCCCCACCCACACCGATTGGTTCGAGCAGCTTCGAGCTTGTCGAGAAGCGTCCGTCGAGAACGGGCTGTTTGGGGCAGGCGGGTTCTCGACAGGCTAGGACCGATCGACGTTCAGCGAACTGGAGCGCCATCCAGCAGGATCAGGAGCCTTTCTGGTTCACGTACCCCCGCGCAGGCGGGGGTCCAGAGCCACGAATGTCGTCCTGCCGTTACTCTGGACCCCCGCCTGCGCGGGGGTACGGCCTGAATGTCGATCGGTCCTCGAACTGAACGGGAGAGGGCGGGTCTTCCCGTCGGCGCTACCTCCCGCGGAACCCCGTTCTCGACAGGCTCGAACCAAACGGAACTTCTTCGGGGAAGTACCTGCGCTCACCCGACGCACGAATGTTGCGCAATCGCTTCGACGGGTCCAGCGTGCGGGCAACGAATAACAGGGGGGAGTGAGGATGTTCGGACCACGCAAGACGCTGGCGAGCGCGGCGGCGCCGGAGGGGCGGCTGGCCAAGACGCTGGGCTGGCCGCACCTGATCGCATTGGGGGTCGGCGCGATCGTCGGCACCGGCATCTATACGCTGACCGGGGTGGGGGCGGAACGCGCCGGGCCGGCGGTGATCCTCGCCTTCGCCATCGCCGGGGCGGTCTGCGCCTGCGCGGCGCTGTGCTATGCCGAACTGGCGACGATGATCCCGGCGGCGGGCAGCGCCTATACGTTCAGCTACACCGCGCTCGGTGAGACGGTGGCGTGGGTGGTGGGATGGAGCCTGATCCTCGAATATTCGCTCGCATGTTCGACGGTCGCGGTCGGATGGTCGGGCTATCTGGTCGGATGGGTGCAGGCGGTCGGCGTCACGCTGCCGCCCGAACTGCTGGTCGGGCCGCATGGCGGCGGCATCGTCAACCTGCCCGCGGTGCTGGTGGCGCTGGCGGTGATGGGAATGCTGCTGTTCGGCACGCGCGAGAGCGCGACGCTGAACATCGTGCTGGTCATCATCAAGCTGGTGGCGCTCACGGTGTTCGTCGCCTTTGCGCTGCCCGCGTTCGACGGCGGCAACCTGCAACCCTTCATGCCCTATGGCTTCGGCAGTACCGAGGTCGACGGCGCCAAGCGCGGCGTGATGGCGGCGGCGGCGATCGTGTTCTTCGCCTTCTACGGCTTCGATACCGTCGCGACCTCGGCCGAGGAGGCGCGCAATCCGGGTCGCGACCTGACGATCGGGATCGTCGGGTCGATGCTGGTGTGTACCGTGATCTACATGGCGGTCGCGGTCGCCGCGGTGGGGGCGGTGCCGTTCCGCCAGCTGGCCGACAGCCCGGAGCCGCTGGCGCTGGTGCTGCGCTCGCTGGGGCAACCGGGCGCGGCGTATCTGATCGCGCTGGCGGCGGTGGTCGCGCTGCCGTCGGTCATCCTCGTGATGATGTACGGGCAGAGCCGCGTGTTCTTCGTGATGGCGCGCGACGGGTTGTTGCCGCGCTGGCTGTCGGCGGTCAGTCCGCGTTCGGGCGCGCCGACCCGGATCACGCTGCTGACCGGCGTCGCGATCGCGGTGATCGCGGGCCTCGTGCGGCTCGACCGGATCGCCGAACTGGCTAATGCCGGCACGCTGATCGCGTTCATCGCGGTCGGGGCCAGCCTGATGATCCTGCGCCGCCGTGCGCCCGATGCACCGCGCCGGTTCCGCTGTCCGGCGCCGTTCGTCGTCGGATCGTTCACGATCCTCGGTTGCCTGTACCTGTTTTCCAGCCTGCCGATGACGACGCTGTTCTGGTGCGCGGTGTGGAACGCGGTCGGGCTGGCGTTCTACGCGCTGTACAGCCGGCGCCACAGCCTGTTGCGCCGGCCGGCGGGCTGACGGCCTACCGGGCGGACCCGGCCGGCGTCATCGAATAGGGCGCGGCGCCGGGGCCGGTCGCCCATGTCCTGTTCGGGGTCGGCCCCATGACGAAGCGCAGCGTGCCGCCGGCCATGATCTCGTCCTGCGAAATCCAGGTGCGGTCGAGCTTGCGGCCGTTGAGCGTCGCCGACTGGATATAGACGTTGGCGGCGCTGTTGCCCGGCGCCTCGACCACGAAGCGCTTGCCGTTTTCCAGCGCCAGTTCGGAACGCCGGAACAGCGGCGAACCGATGACATACTGGTTCGCGCCGGGCGTCACCGGATAGAAGCCCAGCGCGCTGAAGACGTACCATGCCGAGGTCTGGCCATTGTCCTCGTCGCCCGGATAGCCGTCGGGCTGCGCGGCATAGAGGCGGCGCATGACGTTGCGCACATGCCACTGCGTCTTCCACGGCGCGCCGGCATAGTCGTAGAGATAGATCATGTGCTGGATCGGCTGATTGCCATGGGCGTAATTGCCCATGTTCACGATCTGCATCTCGCGGATTTCGTGGATGGTGAAGCCGTAATAGCTGTCGTCGAATTTCGGCGGGCTGTCGAACACCTGGTCGATCTTCGCGACGAAGGCGCGGTCGCCGCCCATCAGGTCGATCAGGCCGCGCACGTCCTGGAACACCGACCAGCTATAGTGCATCGAATTGCCTTCGGTGAAGGCGTCGCCCCATTTCAGCGGGTTGAACGGCGTCTGGAACGTGCCGTCCCGGTTGCGCCCGCGCATCCAGCCGACCGTCGGGTCGAACAGCTTGCGGTAGTTCTGCGCACGGGCGCGGAACATCGCCGCGTCGTCCTTCTTGCCCAGCGCTTCGGCGAGGCGCGCGATGGTGAAGTCGGCATAGGCATATTCGAGGGTGCGGGCGGCGCTTTCCTTGATGCCGACGTCGTAGGGGACGTAGCCGAGGCGGTTGTAATATTCGACGCCCTCGCGCCCGACCGCGCTGATCGTCTTGCCGTCCGCCGATCTGGGGCGGCCGACGCTGGTCGTCGCGTTCTTTTTGATCGCTTCGTACAGCGTTTCGATGTCGTAGCCGCGAATGCCCTTGAGATACGCATCGGCGATGTTCACCGCCGAGTTCGATCCGATCATCACGTCGCGGTGGCCGGGGCTGGCCCATTCGGGCAGCCAGCCGGATTCGCGATAGGTGTTGGCGAGGCCCTCCATGATCTCGCCGTCGAGCTTGCGCTCCATGATCGTGAACAGCGGGAACACTGCGCGGAACGTGTCCCAGAAGCCGTTGTCGGTGAACATCGGTCCGGGCAGCACCTGCCCGTTATACGGGCTGTAGTGCACCATCTTCCCGGCGCGGTCATATTCGTGGAAGCGGCGGGGGAAGAGCTGCGTGCGGTAGAGCGCCGAATAGAAGGTGCGGACATTGTCGATGTCCGGATCGTCGACCTTGTAGCGGCCCAGCAGCGCGTTCCACGTGGCGCGGGCCTTTTCCTTCGTCGCGTCGAAGCCGTCGCGGCCAAGCTCGCGGTCGAGGTTCAGTTGCGCCTGTTCGGCACTGATGAACGAGGAGGCGACGCGGACGTTCACCTGTTCGCCCTTGCGCGTCCGGAACCCGATCAGCGCGCCGACGCGCTTGCCCTCGGCCGTCGTCACCCCGCTCTGGCGCCTGAAGCCGTCGCCGAAGGTGTCGGCGACGGCGAAGTCGCGGTCGAACTCCAGCACGAAGTAGTTTCTGAAATTGGCCGGCACCCCGCCGCTGTTGTTCTTCGCCCAGCCGATGATGCGGCGCTGTTTCGGCAGGATGGTGACCGCCGATCCCTTGTCGAACGCGTCGAGCAGGATCCAGCTCTGGTCGCTTTCGGGAAAGGTGAAGCGAAACTGCGCGGCGCGTTCGGTCGGGGCGATCTCGACCGTGGTGTCATAGTCGGCGAGGTAGGCGCTGTAGTAATAGGGGCGGGCGGTTTCGGCCTTGTGCGAATACCACGACGCGCGGTCGGCCTCGGCCAGTTTCGGCGCGCCGGTCATCGCCATCAGCGAGAAGGCGCCGTAATCGTTCATCCAGGGGCTCGGCTGATGGGTCTGCTTGAATCCCCACAGCTTGCTGTCGCGGTAGCGATAGGCCCAGCCGTCGCCGGCCTTGTTGGTGGTCGGCGTCCAGAAGTTCATGCCCCATGGCAGCGCGATCGCCGGATAGGTGTTGCCGTAGGACAGTTCGTACGTCGAATCGGTCCCCATCAGCGGGTTGACCAGATCGGCGGGATCGGCGCGGCGCTCCTGCGCGGTCGCCGGGGCGAGGGTGCCGAGGATCAATGCGAGTGCGGTGGCGGCGGCGGTCAGGCGGGGCGGGGCCATGAACACGGTCCTCTCTCTCAACGGGTCGGCAGATGGTGGCGGGCGCGATCCCAGAAGGCGGGATCGAAGGTGGCGGCGGCGCCGATGATCGCGGCGTCCTCGGTATCGGTGTGGACCGCGAGCGCGGTGGCAGGCAGCGTCGCCGCCAGCGCCGGGCCGAACAGGTCGAACGCCCCGCAGATGCGCCCGCCGAGCATGACGGTGCCCGCGCCGAACCGGGTCACCCATGGCGACAGGATCGTGCCGAGGCTGGTGCCATATTCGGCGAAGATCGTGCCCGCCGCCGCGTTGCCGGCGCGCGCGGCTTCGGCGCCCGCCACGATGGTATCGACCCCGTCCAGCCGGTCGCGGATGCGCGCGGTCAGCCAGCGGGCGGAGACATGGTCGTCGGCGATGCCGTCGCCAAAGGGCAGGTGCCACAGCGATCCGTGCGGCGGCACGTCGTCGCCGTCGATCGCCGGAATGCCGTGGCGCAGGAACGCCGAGCCCAATCCGGTGCCGAGCGTGACGCCGACGACGTTGTCGTCCGCCGGCGCCGCCCCGATCGCCACGCAGCCGATCGCGAAGGCGGTCGCGTCGTTCAGGAAGCGGACCGGGCGCGCGAAGCGCTGTGCCGCCGCCAGCGCCGCGCCGACATCGACGTCGTTCAGCGCGGTGAACTTCGCATTGCCGGCGAAATGGCCGATCCCGGCGGCATAGTCGAACGGCCCGGGCATCGCGATGCCGATGCCGGTGACGCGGTCGGGGCCAACCCGGTCGATCACCGCATCGATTGCGCCGGCCCATGCGGCGATCAGCGTATCGCGGTCGTCATCGGGCGCGCAGGGGTCGTGGCGATAGCTGTCGGGCAGCAGCGCACCGCGATCGTCATCGGCGATCGCCGCCGCCGCGACATGGTGTCCGCCAATATCGACCCCGACGATCATCCACCCTCCTGTCGGCCGCGTGGCGGGTTCGCCATCGCTTCGTCGGTCGTGTAATCCATTACATCGGGCCGCGCCAAGGGTAATTCGTGCGTGGTTGCAGGCGATCCGGCGTTGAGGTTGCCGTCCCGTACCCCGGCGAAGGTCGGGGTACGGTGAGCGCTGGACGATCGTCGCGTATTGCCGCGCAGGCGCGAATCCGGGGTGATGCGGCCGTCTCGTTTTCGGGCTCTGGACCCCCGCCTGCGCGGGGGTACGATCGGGTTCGGGTTGCACCGTCAGTGCGGCGTGCTGCTCTGGCGGACGATCAGCGCGTGGGGCAGGACATGGACGGTGTCGTCGGCGCCCTTGCCCTCGATCCGGTCGATCAGGATCTCGCATGCCTTGGCACCCATCGCCTCGGCTGGCTGGGCGATGGTGGTCAGCGACGGGGTGGAGTGGGCGGCGAAGCTGATGTCGTCGAAGCCGGTGATGGCCAGGTCGTGCGGCACGCGCAGCCCCTGCGCCGTGGCGGACTGGATGGCGCCGATCGCCATCTCGTCGTTCATGCTGAACAGCGCGGTGGGACGATCGGGCAGGGCGAGGAATTCGGCGGCCGCATTGTGCCCCGATTCCATCGTCCAGTTGCCGAAACGGACCAGCGCGGGGTCGAACACGACGCCCGCGGCGTCGAGCGCGGCGCGATAGCCCTTCATCCGGTCGACCGCGTGCGGATTGGCCGCCGGGCCGCTGATCGCGGCGATGCGGCGGTGGCCGGCGGCGATCAGGTGGTCGACCATCTCGCGCGCCGCGCCGGCATTGTCGATGCGGACCGAGGGCGCCTGCGTCAGTTCGCAGCCACAGGCATGGACGATCGGATAGGTCGCCGCCCGCTGGCGCGCGTTGAAGCCGTAATCGGGACTCAGCTGGATCACGCCGTCGGCCAGCCGGGTTTCGACCAGCTGTTCGTAATGCGCCTCGCGGTCGCGGGAGTCGCGCGTGTCGCCGAGGAACACCGAGTAGCCGCGCCGCCATGCGATCGATTCGATGCCGGCGGTCACGTTGGCGAAGAACGGGTTGGCGATGCCCGGCACCAGCACCAGCACCGAAAAGGACCGGTCGGAGCGCAAGTTGCGCGCCAGCAGGTTGGGGCGGTAATCGACTGCCACCACCGCCGCCATCACCCGCGCACGGGTCGCCTCGGTCACCTTTTCGGGGGTGCGCAGCGCGCGCGACACGGTGGCGGTCGACAGGCCGGCCGCGTTCGCGACGTCGATGATGCTGCTCATGTCCGGTGCTCCCCCGCGTGATCGTTCTGCCAACCGCCGACGCCAAGTCAAGCGCGCCATGCCGGGGCACGGATGGACGACGCGCATACGCCGTGTGACGCATGTAATCCATTACATTATTCGCTTGCGAGCCCCGGCGATGCTGCCTAGTCTTCGCGGCAACGAAGCGGTTCCGGCATGGCCCGGACGGAGTGGGAGGGGCGGCGTGGCGCCGATCGACGGGCTGATCGTGCTCGCATATCTGGTGGCGACGCTGGCGATCGCGCTGAAGGTGCGCGCGCGCGCCGCCGAGAGCATCGACAGCTATTATCTCGGCAACAAGAAGATGCCATGGTATCTGCTGTGCCTGTCCGACGCGTCGGGCATGTTCGACATTTCGGGCACGATGTGGCTGTCGACGCTGCTGTTCCTGTACGGGATGAAGAGCATCTGGCTGCCGTGGCTGTGGCCGGTGTTCAACCAGGTGTTCCTGATGGCGTATCTCGCCATCTGGCTGCGGCGGTCGAACGTGCGCTCGGGGGCGGAATGGATCCTGTTCCGCTTCGGCGACAATCGCGGCAGCCGGCTGTCGCATCTGTCGGTCGTGCTGTTCTCGGTCATCTGCGTCGTCGGGTTTCTCGTCTATGCGTTCGTCGGCATCGGCAAGTTCATGGAATTGTTCCTGCCGTGGGAGGCGATCGGCCCGGCGCTGGGACTGAACCTGTCGCCCGCGCAGGTGCCGGTCGCATATGCGGTGTTCTTCACCACGCTGGTCACGGTCTATGTCGTGCTGGGCGGATTGCCGGGCATCGTGTGGACCGACGTGCTGCAGTTCGGGATCATGACGCTGGCGGCGTTCTTCGTGGCGGGCATGGCGATGACGATGGTCACGCCGCAGCAGATCGCGGCGGCGACGCCCGTGGGGTGGATGAGTCCGGGCTTCGGCTGGCATCTGGGACTGGACTGGAGCGCGATCCGGCCCGAGGCGGCGGCGAAGATCGCCGGCGACGGGTATGAGCTGTTCACCGCGCTGATGATGATGATGCTGTTTTCGGGCATCCTCAAGAGCGCGGCGGGGCCTGCGCCCAGCTACGACATGCAGCGCGTGCTGGCGACGCGGTCCCCGCGCGACGCGGCGAAGGTGACCGGGTTCGTGTCGGTGGTGCTGATGCCGATCCGGTACCTGATGATCGCCGGGTTTACCGTGCTGGCGCTGGTGTTCGTCGACCGGCTCGATCTGGCGTCGGGCGGCAAGGTGGATTTCGAGAACCTGCTGCCCGCCGCGATCCAGGCGTTCATGCCCGCGGGCGTGCGCGGGGTCATCATCACGGGCCTGCTGGCGGCGTTCATGGCGACCTTTGCGTCCAGCCTGAACGCCGCGCCGCTCTACATCGTCAACGACGTCTATCGCCGCTACGTCAACCCGAATGCGTCGCAGCGGCTGCTGGTGCGGCTGAGCTATGCGGTGTCGATCGCCGTCGTGCTGCTGGCGATGGGGATCGGGCTGTTCGTCCAGTCGATCAACGATGCGTTGCAATGGATCGTGTCGGGGCTGTGGGGCGGATACACCGTATCGAACGTCATCAAATGGTATTGGTGGCGCTTCAACGGCGAGGGCTATTTCGCCGGCATGGTGGCGGGCATCGCCTGTTCGCTGAGCTTCCCGTTCGTGTTCGGGCCGTTGTTGCCGGGGGCGGGGGCGATCCTGCCGCTGTACCTGTTCCCGCTCATCATTCTAGTGTCGGGCGCGGTGGCGATCGCCGCCAGCCTGATGACGAAGCCGACCGATCCGGCGGTGCTGCTGGGCTTCTACCGGCAGGTGCGGCCATGGGGCTTCTGGGGTCCGGTACAGGCGCTGTTGCAGGCGGAGAACCCGGCGGCGCAGCCCAATCGCGATCTGCCGCGCAATGCGTTCAACATCGTCGTCGGCACGCTGATGCAGACCGCGCTGGTGGCGACGCCGGTGTTTCTGGTGGTCAAGAATTTTGCCGCGATGGCCGCGTGTCTGGCGGTCGTGCTGGTGTGTGGAGGGATATTGTGGCGGACCTGGTATCGGCGGCTGGCCGACTGGCCCGAGGATCTGGGCGACGGCCCGGCGGAGCAGCGGCCGTGAGGTGGTTCGCAGGGGCGATGCTGCTGGCGCTGGCGATGCCGGCAGCCGCGCAGGAGGCCGACGATCCGGTGCAATGGGTCGATCCGATGATCGGCACCGATGGCGACGGCCATGTCTTTCCCGGCGCCACGCTGCCGTTCGGGATGGTGCAGCTCAGCCCGTCGAACACCCGCGACGGGTGGAAATGGACGTCGGGCTATCATTACACCGACACCGTCATCGACGGGTTCGCGCATACCCATATCAGCGGGGCGGGGCTGGGCGCGCTGGGCGACATCCTGCTGATGCCGACGCGGGTGGCGGGGACGGCGGCGGGTGCGCTCGACCGGCCGGGGACGGGCTATCGCTCGCGCTTCTCGCATGACCGGGAGCAGGCGCAGGCGGGCTATTACCGCGTCCACCTCGATGACGCCGATGTCGATGTCGAACTGACGACGACGCTGCGCACCGGCTTCCACCGCTATCGGTTCAACGGCGCGGCCGAACGCTATGTCGTGATCGATCCGATCCATGCGGTCGGCGACGACCATGCGCTGGAGGCGGGGATCGAGGTGGTGTCGGACCGCGAGATTCGCGGCTGGCGGCGGACGATCGGGTCGTCGGCGGGCGCGCGCACCGTCTATTTCGTGGCGCGCTTCTCGCAGCCATTCGTCGCGGCGCAGCTGACCGAGGGCGATCGGCCGGTCGCCGGACGGCAGGGTACGGGCGCGGCGCGGCGCGCTTATGTGCGATTTGCGAATAACGTCGGGCAGGTGGAAGTCGCGGTGGCGATCTCGCACGCGTCGGCGGCAGGCGCGCTCGCCAATTTCCGGGCCGAGGCGGAGGGGCAGGGCTTCGACACGGTGCGGCGTGCGGCGCAGGCGACATGGGCGAAGCGGCTGTCGGCGATCCGCATCGACGAGCGCGATGCGACGAAGAAGCGTGTCTTCTACACCGCCGGCTATCATGCCGCGATCGCGCCCAATCTGGTGTCGGACGTGACCGGCGACTACCGGGTCGAGGGGCGGGTACTGCGCTCCGGAATCCAGCAATACAGCAACTTCTCGAACTGGGACACCTATCGCGCGGTCCATCCGCTGCTGACGATCGTCGATCCGGACAAGGCCGGCGGGATCGTCGCCAGCATGGTGTCGCGCCACCGCGATGCCGGGCTGGTCCTGCCCAGCTGGGAAGCGGTCGGCCACGACAACCGGGTGATGATCGGCTATCCGATCGTGTCGATCGTCGCCGATGCGGTCATCAAGGGGCTGCCGGGCGTCGATCCGGCCAGCGCCTATGCCGCGATCCGGGCAAGCGCGTTCGACCGGACCAAGCACAGCAACGTCTATGACCTGAACGGGATGGACGGCTATCTGCGCTATGGCTTCGTGCCCGCCGACGTCGCCAGTTCGGTGTCGAAGACGACCGAGCAGAATTATCAGGACTGGACGATCGGACAGGTCGCGGCGAAGCTTGGCCGCACGCACGACGCCGCGCTGTTCGCGACGCGCGCGACCGGGTGGCGGCAGTTGTACGATCCGGCCAGTGGCTGGCTGTTGCCGCGGCTGGCCGATGGCCGCTTCGCACCGATGCGACGCGACGACTGGGGCGACCTGAACCGGCATTACGTGTCGGGCAACATCTGGGCCTATTCCGCCTATACCCCGCACGACATGGCGGCGGCGATCCGGCTGCACGGCGGCCGCGCGGCCTTTGGCAACTGGCTCGACGACATCTTTCGCGACACGACGCCGATCGGCGGCGAACAGCATGTCGACCTGTCGGGGTTCGTCGGGCGCTATGGCCATGGCGACGAGCCGGGGCACCAGATGCCCTATCTGTTCAACCTCGCGGGACAGCCCGGCCGCACCCAGTATTACGTGAACCGCGTTCTGCGCGAGATGTATTCGGACCGGCCCGGCGGGCTGGTCAACAATGACGACCTCGGCCAGATGTCGGCATGGTATGTGTTCAGCACGCTGGGTTTCTATCCGGTCGCGCCGGGCGACCTGACCTACCAGATCGGTGCGCCCTATCACCGGCGCGCGACGGTGACGCTGCCCGGCGGGCGGGCGTTCGTGGTCGAGGCGGACGGGCTGTCGTCGCGCAACATCTATGTCCAGTCGGCGACTCTGGACGGCAGGCCGCTGACGTCGAGCTACCTGACGCATGGGCAATTGCTGGCGGGCGGCACGCTGCGCTTCGTGATGGGGGCGAAGCCGTCACGCTGGGGTGCCGGGGTGGCGGACAGCAGCCTCGGCGCGTTCGACGACAAGGCGCCGGTCGCGGTGACGCAGCGTGCGCCATGGGCGCCCTATGACCCGGTCGACGATCCGCGCTTCGCGGCGACGCGCGACGTGACGCTGCGCGCGGCGGGCGGGACCATCCGCTATACGCGGGGTGCCGGGGAGCCAACGCCGGGGTCGACGCGCTATACCGCGCCGGTCCGGATCGATCGCGACACCGTGCTGCGCGCCGCCGCGTTCGACCCGGCGCCGGGGCGGAGCACGACGCTGGAGCGGCAGTATGTCCGCAGCCTGCTGAAGGGCGCGCCGGCCGGTTTCCCGCGGATCGCGATCGCCGAGGACGGCATCGGCTATGGCGCGAAGGACGGCGCGATGCTTGTCGACGGGATCGTCGGCGGTCCGGCGTACGGCGACAAACGCTGGACCGGGCGGGTGGGCGATATCACCGCGACGATCGATCTGGGCAGCGCGAAGCCGGCCCGGACGCTGACCATCGGCTATCTCGACGATTCGATGAACGGCATCATGCCGCCGCGCCGGATCGAGGTGCTGGCCGGGGACGATCCCGCGCGGCTGGTGCCGATCGGTCATCGCGACATCGGGCCGTGGGGCGGGGTGACGCAGAAGGTCGAGCGTATCCGCATCGCGCTGCCCGGCCGCGCATACCGCTATTACCGTATCCGCGGGGTCGCATGGGGCGACCTGCCCGCATCCCTCAAGCCACCGGGTCGACCGTCGTGGCTGTTCCTCGACGAGATCAACCTGCAATGACGCCTGCCACGACCCGCCGCGTACTGGGTAGCGGCTGGACCTTTCGCCAGGTCGGGCAGGACGACTGGCTGCCGGCGCAGGTGCCGGGGTCGAACTTCACCGACCTGTGGCGCGCCGGGGTGATCGAGGACCCGTATCACCGCGACGCCGAACCGCGGCTGCAATGGATCGAGCGGGCCGACTGGGAATATCGCTGCGTGTTCGAGGTCACGGCCGGGGAACTGGCGGGCGACGAGGTGGCGCTGGTGTTCGACGGGCTCGACACGCTGTGCGACGTGCGGCTGAACGGCGTGGCGCTGTTGTCGAGCGACAATATGTTCCGTGCGCACCGGCTTGCGGTGAAGGAGCTGCTGCGGGAGGGCGCGAACGAACTGGCGCTGCACTTCCGCTCGCCGGTCCTGCACGGCGAGGCGCGACAGGCGGCGGACGGGTTCCTGTATCCGGCGGAGAACGACAAGACCGACGCCCATGCCAGCGCGTATGTGCGGAAAGCGCCCTATCATTTCGGCTGGGACTGGGGGCCGAAATACGTGCCGTCGGGCGTGTGGCGGCCGGTGTGGCTCGACGTGGTGCGACGCGGGCGGATCGTCGACGTGCAGTATCGCATCGAGGTGCTCGACGATGCCCGGGCGGTGGTGTGCTTCGACGTGGCGGTCGAGGGTGCGGGCGCGGTCGAGATCGCGTGCGATGTGGCGGGCGTCGCGCCGGTGCGGGGGACGACGACGCGGGTCGTGATCGAGAACCCGCGGCGCTGGTGGCCGAACGGGCTGGGCGAGGCGTTCCTCTATGGCTTCACGGCGACGCTCAGCGACGACGCCGGGGTGATCGACCGGGCGACGACGCGCGTGGGCCTGCGCACCATCCGCGTGCGCAACGAGCCGGACGCGATCGGCGAGTGTTTCGAGATCGAGGTGAACGGGCGGCGCACCTTCATGAAGGGCGCGAACTATATCCCGTCGGACAGCTTCCTCGAACGCGTGACGCCCGAGCGTTACGCGCGGGTGTTCCGCGATGCGGTCGACGCCAACATGAACATGCTGCGGGTATGGGGCGGGGGGACGTATGAGAGCGACCTGTTCCACGATCTGGCCGACGAACACGGCATCCTGATCTGGCAGGACTTCATGTTCAGCTGCACGCTGTACCCGTCCGACCCGGCGTTCCTCGACACGGTGGCGCAAGAGGCGCGGCAGCAGATCCGGCGGTTGCGGCGGCATCCCTCGCTGGCGCTGTGGTGCGGCAACAACGAGGTATCGCTGGGCATCGCGCACTGGAACTGGCCGACGACGTTCGGCTATCCGCCCGAACTGTTCGAGCGGCTGGTCGCGGCCAATCGCGACCTGTTCGAGCGGTTGCTGCCCGATCTCGTGAAGGAACACGACCCGGAACGCTTCTACCTGCCGTCGTCGCCGATCGGGTTCTGGAACGACCCCGACGACGATGCGCGCGGCGACAATCATTACTGGGGCGTATGGCATGGCGAGGAGCCGCTGAGCGCCTATGCGCAGCGCGTGCCGCGCTTCATGAGCGAATACGGGTTCCAGTCCTATCCCGACATCGCGTCGGTCGAGCGCTTCACCGATACCGAAGACCGGGTAGTGGGATCGGCGGTGCTGGCGCTGCACCAGAAGCATCCGCGCGGCGATGCGATCATCGGCCGGTTCCTGCGCGAGGAATATGGCGAACCGCGCGACTTCGCCGCCTTCTGCACCCTGAGCCAGCTGACCCAGGCCGATGCCCTGCGCATCGCGTTCGAGGCGCATCGCCGGGCGATGCCGCGCTGCATGGGATCGCTGTACTGGCAGTTCAACGACTGTTTCCCGGCGATCTCGTGGTCGAGCATCGACTATTACGGCCGGTGGAAGGCGCTGCACTATCAGGCGGCACGGTCGTTCGCGCCGGTGATCCTGTCGGCGGAGGCGGTGGCGGACGGGCATGCCATCCATATCGTGTCCGACCGGATCGAGCCGGTCGACGGGGTGCTGGTGCTCGAACTGATCGGTTTCGACGGCGCGGTGGCGTGGCGCAGCGAGCGGCCGGTGGCGATTGCCGGCAACAGTGCCGAGGTCGTCGCACGCGTGCCGGCGGTGGATGGCGGCGCGGTGCTGGTCGGGCGGATCGTCGCCGAAGGGGTCGAGATCGCGCGCGACGTGCGGATGTCGGGCGAGGTGCGCGACCTGCCCGATCCGGGGTTGCGGGCGCGGGTCGAGGATGGCGCGGTCGTCGTGGCCGCGGAACGCTTCGCGCGCGCGGTACGGATCGTGGTCGATGCCGGGCATGGCGACCTGGCCGACAATTATTTCGACCTGTTGCCGGGTGAGGAGCGGCGGGTCTGCTTGCGCGACGGGCGGCTGCCGGACGGGGCGGCGGTGTCGGCCGGCAGTCTGACCGACTGGATTGCGCGGCCATGAGGGCGGCGGTCGCCGCCGCCGCGCTGCTGGCGAGTACGCCGGCGGCGGCACAGGGGGCGCCGCTCGCGCTGACGATCGACGAACTGATGCGCTGGACCCCGGACGGGGCGACCGCCGATCCGGGCAATGTCGCGCGGGTGCCGCTGGCGCAGCGGTTCCGGGTGGCACCGCTCAACCGGCGGTCGGCCATCGATCCGCAGGTGCGCGTGCTCTACGCCCCCGACGGGATGAACGACCTGGGCGGGCAGCGCACCGCGACGGCGCGGTTCAACGGCTATACCTTCACCCACTGGCCGCAGATCGACATCTTCGCGTGGTTCGCCGGCACCGCGATACGCGGCGTGCAGCTGCCGTCGCGCGGCTGGGTGGAGGCGGCGCACCGCAACGGGGTGCCGGTGATCGGCACGGTGTTCTTCGCGCCGGTGGCATGGGGCGGATCGCCGCAGACGGTGGCGTCGTTCCTGCGCCGCGATGCGCAGGGACGGTTCCCGGCGGCGGCGCAACTGGTGCGGATCGCGCGCTTCTACCGGTTCGACGGCTGGTTCGTGAATGCCGAGACCGCCGGCGCGGACGGCGCGGCGATGATCGACTTCATGGCCGAGCTGCGCCGGATCGCACCCGGCGACATGACGATCCACTGGTACGACGCGCTGCTGCCCGACGGGCGCGTCGTGTGGCAGAATGCGCTGAACCCGGCCAATGCCCGGTTCTTGCAGGACGGGACGCGGCGGACGGCCGACGCGATGTTCCTGAATTACGACTGGACGCGACAGGGGCTGGTCGACGGCGCGGCGCTGGCGCAGCGGCTGGGGCGCAGCCGCTACGAGCTGTTCATCGGTGCCGACCTGTGGCCGGCGCGCGATGCGCAGCCGGCGTTCCGCGACTCCGGCTGGCTCGACAGCGTGCGCGAGCGGCCCGGCGGCAAGGCGCTGGGATCGATCGCGCTGTTCGCACCGCATTTCGGGTACAGCTTTCCCGGCGGCGCGCGCACGCCGCGTTTCAGCGACTTCGACCGCGATCCGCGCGACGTGGCACGGTTCTACGACGCCGAGCGGCGGCTGTTCGCTGGGGATACGCGCAACCTTGCCGATCCCGCGCGCACCGGCTGGCCGGGGGTGGCCTCGCTTGCCCCCACCAGCGGCATCGTGCCGGTGCTGCCGTTCCGCACCAGCTTCAACACCGGGCACGGCAGGGTCGATGCGCGGGACGGCGCGATCGTCGGCGGGCCGTGGCACGACATGGCGCGGCAGGACGTGCTGCCGACCTGGCAGTTCGCGACGCTCGGCCGGCGTCGCGTCACCGTCGACTATGACTTTGCCCGGCCGTTCCGCGGCGGGTCGTCGCTCAGGATCGCGCCGCAGGGTTCGGGCGGGAGGGCGACGGTGCCGCTCTACGCATTCCGGCTGGGCGGACCGGTGACGGTGACGACGGTCAGCCGTGGTGGGGCCGGTTATGCGCTGAAAGTGGGCGAAGGTGTCGCGCATGCGATGCCCCGGTCGGCGGACTGGCGGACGACGCGCTGGTGCGTGCGGCGGCTGGCCGGCGACGTGGCGGTGGCGGTGGTCGTGCGCGGTACCGCTACCGAGCCATTCAACCTCGGCCGGATGTCGATCGAGGCCGGTTGCAGCGATTAGAAAGACTCTTGACATATTCGCGACAGATCATGCATGTAATCGATTACATCATGTGATGACTCGAATCGGCGGAAGACCGACGGGGACAAGGGACACGCGGCCGCAAGGGCGCGACAGGGACGGGGAAGACCGGATGAAGGCGTTTCGATTTGGCGGTACCGTTCGCGCAGGGCTGATGGCCGGCGTCGCGACCGCAGGCATGTTCGGACTGGCGGGCGGCGCGCAGGCGCAGGCGACCGTCGGCGCCAATCCGGTCGGCACCGACGCGCCGGCGACCACGGCGGAAGCGACGCAGGGCGAGGGTGAGGGCGAGATCGTCGTCAGCGGCTATCGTTCGTCGATCGACCGCAACCTGCGCGACAAGCGCAACGCCGCCGCGGTGGTCGAGGTCATCACCGCCGAGGACATCAGCAAGTTCCCCGACCGCAACGTCGCCGACGCGCTGCAGCGCGTGCCGGGCGTGGTCATCACCCGCGACGGCGGCGAAGGACGCACGGTCAGCGTGCGCGGCCTGCAACCCGACCTGACGCTGACGCTGCTCAACGGCAACTACATCGCGTCGTCGGAGACGAACAGCGAGGCGACCCGTTCGTTCAACTTCCTGCTGATGCCGTCCAACCTGCTGGGCAAGGCCGAGCTGTTCAAGTCGTCCGAAGCGCGCATCGACGAAGGCGGCATCGGCGGCACGGTGATCCTGCACACCCGCCGTCCGCTCGACCTGCCGGCGTGGTCGGGCTTCGTCACGGCCGAAGGCACCTATGCCGACACGACCAAGGGCGTCGACCCGCAGCTGTCGGGCCAGCTGTCGTGGAAGAACAAGGACGAGACGTTCGGCGTGCTGGTGAGCGGTACGTGGCAGAAGCGCCAGACGCGCACGATGAGCGCCACGACCGAGGACTGGCTGTGGTACGATCAGAACCCGGCCCGCAGCGGCGTCGACGTCAACGGCACGCCCTTTTCGCCGCAGCCCAGCGAATGGTGGGGCCAGTCGGGGTTCAACGACCAGAACGGCCGGCGCTATTCGGGCTTCTTCATGCCGACCGCGGTCAATTTCGGCATTCGCGACGAAAATCGCGAACGGCTGGGCGTGCAGGCGACGGCACAGTGGCGGCCGACCGATGGCCTGACGCTGACCGCCAATTATTTCCGGTTCAACCTGACCGGCGACTATGTCAACAATTCGCTGAAGGTGCCGGAGTGGAACATCGCCCGCTTCAACGGCGATGGCAACTGGGCGGGCGGGCGGCTGCTCGACCGGCTGAACTTCGATCCGAGCGGCACGATCGTGACCGGCGCGCAGTTCAGCCTGGTAAACGGCAAACAATATTATTGCAGCGAGGCGCAGGCCGCAGCGGGCGGCCAGCGTCCCGGCGGCTGGGGTCCGGACGACTGCACCGTGCCGACCCCGCAGCTGACCGGCGGTTACAGCCGCGAGGAAGCACTGTCGCAGACCGCCGATTTCGAGGCGGAGTACAAGAGCGACAACTTCGTCGGCGCGGTGAAGCTCGGGCGCACCTGGTCCGAAGGCGGACCGTCGATCAATTTCCGCATGTCGGCCAAGCCGCGCGTGGCGATCAACGGCCAGTATCAGCCGGGCAACCGTTCGACCGCATGGGACCTGACCGGCACGCCGTCGATGACCTTCTCGCCCGACCTGCAGGACCGCATCCTCGGCGGCTTTGCCGAGGTCGATGTGGGGTCGACCGACTCGTCGTGGATCAACACCCGCATCTCGCAATATTACGGCCAGGCCGACGGCACGTGGCTGGTGTCGAACGGGGCGTTCGACACGTTGCAGTTCGGCGTGAAGTATCGCGACGGATCGGTGCATCGCAACACCGGCAACACCATCTGGAACTGCCCGGGGACGACCACCCGCTACCAGCAGTGCGATACGACCGCGAGCACCGCACGGCCCGAATTCTTCCTGTCGGACCCGATCACCAACATCCCCGGCGGGTTCAGCGCCAACGTGTTCCCGGGCATCAACTTCACCAACTATCTGGGCTATCTCGACAATCGTTACGGCGGGTCGGTGCGGTTCGAGGAGCCGGACTTCATCTACGAAGTGGGTGAGAAGATCTGGTCGGGCTATGTCCAGGCGAACTTCAAGACCGATCGCCTGCGCGGCAACTGGGGCGTGCGGGTGGTCCACACCAGGCAGCGCGCGGAATCGACCGACGCGGTCGAGCGCTTCCTCGATTACTTCGCCGATGGTCCCGACGGCCGTCCGCGTGCCTGTACGCCGGGCGCCGCGAACCAGATCTGCGAAAGCGGGTTCGTACGGGCCGAGGTGCGCGAGAAGACGTTCGAGCTGAACACGCTCGACAAGACCTATACCGACGTCCTGCCCAGCCTGAACGTCGCGTTCGACTTCACCCCCAGCCTCGTCGCCCGCGGCGCGGTGGCGAAGGTGATCGCGCGGCCGGCGTTCACCAACCTCGCCTTCCCCGGCGCGCTGAACTTCGTGTCGGAGGAATATAGCAGCGACCGCGTGGCCGGTGGCGGCACCAGCCAGCCGGGCTGGACCGGCAGCGGTTCGAACAAGGACCTCGAGGCGTTCCAGGCGTGGCAGTACGACCTTGGCCTCGAATGGTATTACCATCGCGGGTCGGTGATCGGCATCGGCCTGTTCCGCAAGGACGTGAAGAACTTCGTCGTGCCGGTGTCGCAGGACCAGGCGGTGACGATCGGCGGAGAGACGGTCAACGTCCGCAACTTCTCGACCCAGGCCAACGGGCAGAACGGCGTGTCGCAGGGCATCGAATTCTATGCCCAGCATACGTTCGACTTCGGCGTCGGCTATCAGGCCAACCTGACGTTCAACGACACCAACACCGCCGCCGTCGTGCTGGCCGGGCGCGAGATCGCGGAATCGCCGCTGGTCGGCAGCGCCGAGAACCAGGCGAACTTCACGCTGTTCTACGAGAACGACCGGTTCCTCGCGCGGGCATCGTACAACCGGCGCGGCGAGGTGGTGAACGGCACCCACAACCAGCTGACCATCTATACCGAGCCGTACGAGCAGGTGGACGTCAACGTCGCGTTCAACATCACGCCGCAACTGGTGCTGACGGCATCGGTGCTGAACCTGACCAAGTCCGAGCTGCGCCAGCACCTGGGCAACGATACCAAGGCCCGGTTCTGGACCAACGGCTATTCGGGGCGGATTGCGTTCGCCGGCGCGACGTTCAAGTTCTGACGGCGTCCGGCCCCGCGTTGATGAGACGCGGGGCCGGGCGAAAGGCCGACCCCCGACGTCAATCCGTACCCCGACGAAGGCCGGGGTCCGGTCGGGAAGGCTTTGCCGTACCTCACTGACGTCCTCCAACTGGACCCTGGCCTTTGCCGGGGTATGGTAAGGATATGATCCCGAACGCGGCTTTCGCACGGTCCCGGCTTGTGGCGGGGTGCCTGGTGCGGCAGGCGGTCGGTGCCGACCGCTTCCGGCGGCGGTCGGAAAGCGGCGGGCGAGACGACGATGGCAAGCGGAGCGAGGATATGACCGAGGCCGATAACCGCATCCGCAACGTCGTCGTGCTGGGCGGCGGCAGTGCGGGGTGGATGGCGGCGGCGGCGCTGGCCACCTATCTGGGGCGCGGCGTGTCGGTGCGGCTGGTCGAATCCGAAGAGGTCGGCATCGTCGGGGTGGGCGAATCCAGCGTCCCCCATATGAAGACGTTCAACAGCGAGACGCTGGGCATCGACGAGCGCGAGTTCGTCAAGCGCACCAACAGCACCTTCAAGCTGGGCATCCGCTTCACCGATTGGGGCCGGATCGGCGAACGCTACATCCACGGCTTCGGCACGATCGGGCGGGGGCTGGGGCCGTTGCCGTTCCACCAGCTGTGGCTGAAACGCTTCCTCGCCGGACAGGCGGGGCCGCTCTGCGACTATTCGTTGCAGACGGTCGCGGCGCCGGCAGGGAAATTCCAGTGGAGCGGGCCGGCCGACACGCCGCTGGGCGACATCGCCTATGCCTATCACCTCGACGCGGTGCTCTATGCCCGGTTCCTGCGCGAACTGGCCGAACGGCGCGGGGTCGAGCGGATCGAGGGCAAGGTCGTCCGCGTCGAACAGGACGGCGAGAACGGTCATGTCCAGTCCATCGTTCTGGAGGACGGGCGGAGCGTCGCGGGCGAGTTCTTCATCGACTGTTCGGGGTTCCGGGGCGTGCTGATCGAACAGACGCTCGAGACCGGCTATCTCGACTGGCGCCACTGGCTGCCGTGCGACCGGGCGTTCGCGGTGCCCTCCGCATCGGTCGGGCCGCCCATGCCCTGTACCGAAGCGGCGGCGCGGGGCGCGGGGTGGCAGTGGCGCATCCCGCTCCAGCACCGGGTCGGCAACGGCCATGTCTATTCGAGCGCGCATATGGGCGACGACGAGGCGGCCGCGACGCTGCTGGCGACGCTCGACGGACCGGCGCTCGACACCCCGCGCCAGCTGCGCTTCACCGCCGGGCGGCGGGCAAAGGCGTGGAACGGCAATGTCGTCGCGCTGGGGCTGGCCGCCGGGTTCCTCGAACCGCTGGAATCGACCGGCATCTATCTGGCGCAGGCGGGCATCCGGCGGTTGCTGGGGCTGTTTCCGGGGCGCGATCTCGACCCGGCGCTGGCCGAGCGGTTCAACAGCGAGACGGCGTTCGAATATGAGCGCACGCGCGATTTCCTCGTGCTGCACTACCATGCCACCGCCCGCGACGACACGCCGTTCTGGAACGATTGCCGGACGATGGACGTGCCCGAACCGCTGAAGGAAGCCATGGCGCTGTTCCGCGCCGATGGCCGCTATTTCCGCAACGGCGAGGATTTCTTCGCGCTGCCCAGCTGGGTGCAGGTGATGATCGGGCAGGGGATCGTGCCCCGCGACTATCATCCGGTCGTCGATGCGATGCCCGACGGGCATCTCGACCAGTATCTGGATCGTATCCGGGGCGAGATCGCCACGGCGGTCGCCACGATGCCGCCGCATCACGCCTTCATCGACCGCCATTGCAAGGCGATGACCACCTGACCTACCCGAGCCCGAGATTATTGGAGACTGTCCCGATGCTTACCGACCGACGCAATCTGATGACGCAGGGCGCGCTGCTGGGTGCGGGCCTCGCGACGGGTGCGCTGGCGCCGATCGCCGTGGCGCAGACCCGGACCGCACCGGCCGGTGGCTATGTCAGCAAGCGTCCCGCCCCCGCCGACCGCCGCTTCGTCAGCCCCGCGGTCGAACGCGAGATCGCGCGCGTCAGCCGGATGATCGCCGACCCGGAGGTCGCGTGTCTGTTCGCCAACGCCTATCCCAACACGCTCGACACCACGGTCAAGATGGGGCGGGTCGACGGCAAGCCCGACAGCTTCGTCATCACCGGCGACATTCCCTGCCTGTGGCTGCGCGATTCGGCGGCGCAGGTGAAGTCGTATCTGCATCTGGCGAAACAGGACGCGAAGCTGCGCGAGCTGTTCCGGGGCCTGATCGCGCGCCATGCGCGCAGCGTGCTGATCGATCCGTACGCCAACGCCTTCATGGAGGATCCGACCGCCAAGACCAATCTCGAATGGTCGCAGGTCGACGAGACCGAGATGAAGCCGGGGGTCGCCGAGCGGAAGTGGGAGATCGATTCGCTGTGCTATTCGATGCGGCTGTCGCACGGCTACTGGGCCGCGACGCGCGATGCGACGCCGTTCGATGCGCAGTGGGCGGACGCGATGCGCGCGATCGTGCGCACCTTCCGCGAACAGCAGCGGAAAGATGGGCCCGGGCCGTACAAGTTCCAGCGCGCCAGCCGCCAGCCGACCGAGACGCTGCTGGCGGGCTATGGCGCGCCGACGCGCAAGGTCGGGATGATCCATTCGGGCTTCCGCCCGTCGGACGATGCCTGCCAGTATCCGCTGTTCGTGCCGGCCAACATGTTCGCGGTCACGACGCTGCGCGAAATGGCGCAGGTCGCGAACGAGGCGCGCAAGGACTCAGGCCTGGCGAACGACGCGACGGCGCTGGCGAACGAGGTCGCCGCGGCGGTCGCGCAGTACGGCACGATGAAGCTGCCCGACGGACGCGACGTATGGGCCTATGAGGTCGACGGGTTCGGCAATGCGATCTTCATGGACGATGCCAACGTGCCGTCGCTCTCCAGCCTCGCGTGGCTCGGCTGCGTGCCCGCCGGCGATGCGCGGTGGCAGCGGACGGCGGCGGCGGCGTGGAGCGACGCGAACCCGTGGTTCTTCAAGGGGACGGCGGGCGAGGGCATCGGCGGCCCGCATCAGGGCATGGACTATATCTGGCCGATGTCGCTGATCGTGCGCGGGCTGACCGCGACCGACGACGCGACGATCCTCAAATGCCTCGCGACGTTGAAGCGCACCCATGCCGGCACCGGCTTCATGCACGAGGCGTTCGAAAAGGACGATGCGAGCAAGTTCACCCGCAGCTGGTTCGCGTGGGCCAACGGGCTGTTCGGCGAATTCATCCTGCATCTGGCCGCGACGAAGCCGCAGCTGCTGAAGGCGCCGCTGGACGCGATCCGCGTCTGACGGGGCCGGGCGCCGCCGGACCCATGCCGGCGGCGTCAGCAGACTTCGGCGGTCGCCCGTGGCGGCCCGCCGGGCGGCACCCGCGCAGCGTGGCGATAAAAGGCATCGCCCGGCAGGCGGTGGCGCGTGCCATAGACCTGCGCCAGCGCGTTGTAGAGCGCGAGGTCGTAGCGGGCGAGGTCGTCGTCGTTCAGGATCGTCTGTCCGTCGACCACCGCGACCTTGTTCGAATTGAACCAGGTCTGCGTTCCCTCCGCCCAATATTCGTCGATGGTCACCGCGGCATATTCGCCCTTCCACATGCCGCGCGCCATCGCGGCGGCATAGGCGCGCTCGACCGCGGCCAGCAGCGCCGGGTCCTGATGGCGGATCGCGTCGAGGATGCCGTGCGAGAATTCGTGGACGAAGATGTTCTCGCCATAATAGCGCGTGTCCGGCACGCCGAGCAGGTTCTCGGTCGCGGCGCTGGTCAGCTGGCCGCCCATGCCGCGGGCGCGGCCGTTCCAGTATTCGCGGTCGCTCAGCCGCCCGATGCGGTCGGCATAATGCTTGCGCTCGCAGATCGTCAGCCGTCGGTCGTCGATCGCCGGCTTCTTCCAGTCGCGCTGTTCGGGCAGGTCGGTCGTCCCCTCGTCCGGGGCCATGATCGCGACGCGGAACCCCGACGCCGCCATCCACCGGCGCAGGTCGCCGCGTTCGGCCAGCATCGCCAGCGCGATGTCGCGGGCGAACAGCAGCGCGTCGTCGGGAACCCTGGCCGACGACACGATCGGGATGCCCCCGGCATCGATATGGCGCGCATAGAAGGGATCGAGCTTCAATGCGGGCGGCGGCGGCCCGATCATCGCCGCGACTTAGCGGTCGGGTGCCCCGGCGACTGCGGGGGCGGCCACCGCGACCGCCGCGGCCAGCGCCAGCAGACGCCGCCTCACCGGACCAGCCGCAGCGTCGTCGCCGCGCCGGTCAGCGCGACGCGATAGGCACCGCGTTCGATCGCCGCACCGGCGATCCGCAGCGGTTTCGTTCCCGGCGTCGTCGCCTCCACCCGGACCCGCGCTGCCGGGGTCGCGGGCGTCGCGGGATCGAGCGTCAGCGTGATGGCGCCGCTCGCGGGGGCATAGGTCGCCGCCGCGATCTTGCCGGCGTCCAGCGTGATCCACTGTCCGGCCGGCGCCACGAACAACCGGCTGCGCGCGCCGTCCCTCGGCACGATCCGCACGCCCTCGCCATCCTTCGTCACGTCGCCGCCGAACCCGACCCAGCCGAAGGTCGGATGATCGACCAGATAGGTCGCCGCCGTAAGGGCATGGCCGTAATATCCCATGCCGTAATCGCCGGTATAGGGGTCCCAGCGGACCATGTCGGGTTCGGAATGGAACGCGGCCGACGCGAACCCCTCGCGGTCGATATTGGTGATCCCGCCCATCATCCCGCCATAGGCGACGCGCAGCAGGTGCAGGTCGGCGGGATCGCGGCGATAGGCGTCGAACAGCGGCACCGCGTTCAGCGCCGATCCGTAATGGTGCAACTGCCGCTCGATCCGCGCAGTCTTGCCGCCATACAGGAAATCCCAATAGCGCCGGGCATTGCCGTTATAGCCCCAGTGCGGCACGGTCGGATCATAGCCCAGGATCACCTCGCGCGTGACGTCGGCCTGCGGCTGATAGCCGAAATGGCGCATCCACGCATGGACTTCGGGCTGGCCGGTCGAATCCCACGCCATTTCCGATCCGAACGGATAGGCGAGCGTGCGCCAGTGATCGGCGCGTTCCTTCATCAGCCGCTCCATCTCCGCTGCCTGCGCGGTCATCCCCTCGCGTTGCAGGTCGAGCAGGATGTCGAGGAACACGTCGCCCTCCATCTGCCCGAACTGCGCATAATGCGGCGCGTGGCGCATCATCGCCACGCTCGTGCGGTATGCCCAGTCGAGATAGAAGCGCCAGTCGTGCGTTTTCACCAGCCCCTGATGATTGCGGGCGAGGCGATAGAGCACCCAGTGGCCGACCGCGACGTGCGGATAGTTGTACGACCGGCCGAGATCGTCGGCCCCCTTCCTGTCCCACGACGTCCAGCTCTTCCACTGGTCGGCGGGCGGGGCGTAGTAACCGGGGAAGCGAGCCGGATCGTACCAGAACAGGCTCTTCTTCACCGCGCCCGCGCTCGGGCCGGTTTCGACCTGCAAATTGCCGAGCACGGTTTCGTCGACCACCCGTTCCAGTTTGGCGACCTCCGCCGGATCGGGATGGTCGAGCTGCTTCATCATCGCCGCGACCCATGCGCCGGCACCGCCCTCGTCGCTCATCCCCGCGATCCACACGCGCGGTTCCTGCGTCAGCAGCCGGTTCGCCTCGCGGTCGTAGCTCAGGATGGCGGGCGCGCGGGCGAACGGGTCGGCCCTGTCGTCATACCATTGCTTCGTCGTCGAGAAACGGCCGAGATCGGCCGCGACCTGTTCCAGCGGCTTGGTCAGGTAATAATGCACCGTCTGCACGCTGCCGTCGGCATAGGTGATCGACACCCGCGACCGGCCCCAGCCGCTGGCCTTCACGTCGTATCTCGCCCAGCCCCTGACCGATGCCGCCGGGGTCAGCGTCATCGATCCCGCCGGATGCACGTCGATCGACCGGACGGGCTGCGGCGCGTTCAGGAACAGCGCGGCGGTCTGGTCGGTCGGTACGACATAGCCCGGAATACCGACCGCGACCGGCCGCTTCGCCGCGACCAGCGTCGGTTCGATCGCGCGGATCGAGGGCACGGGGGCGAAGCGTACGCCGATGGTGCGGCTCTCGCCCGGCGCCAGCACGAAGCTGGTCGGCTGGTTCCACTGTTCCGCGCCCGCCCATTCCCTGTCGGCCATCGCCTTGCTGGCGACCATCCAGTCGTAGAAGCCCTCCGACGTCTGGCCGCGGTCCGACCGGTCGGTGAAGATGTCGCCCTTCGCCGCCCAGCGATCCTGTTTGATGATGCGATAGACTTCGAGCGGGGTCGCCGCTTCCGGCGTAACCAGCAGCGCCGGCCCCTTGCCGTTCAGCCGGGTGACCTGGAGATAGCCGGCGTCGCGGCCGATATAGGGGTCGACGAAGCTCGCCTGCGCATGCGCCTGTTCGAGGCTGCGGTCGGTGATGATGTTGTCGAACACCATTGGCATGCCCAGCGCGCCGACCTCGACCGCTCGCGCGGTGCGATTGGCCAGCGTGTAGCGCAGCGACAGCACGCCGGCATCGTTCACCCATTGCCGGGTGATGGTCAGCGGCACGCCATCGCCCATCGTCGCGGTGATGTCGGCGGCGGCGATCGTGCCGCCGGCGGCGGGCAGGATGCGCACCGGCTTGCGGTCGCGCGACGAGGCGAAGTCCGCCCATGGCCCGCCGCCGGAGCGGACGCGCAGGTGCAGGTCGCCGATATGGACATAGCCGTCGCCGGCGCGCTCCGCCTCCCGCGCGCCGGGCACGAAGTCGAACGCCGGTTCGGCGACAGGCGACAGCCGCGCCAGCGTCTGCGTATCACGGCGCAGTTCGACCACCATGTCGCCGACGCGGAAGCTGTCCTTCGCGATCGGGGGATGGGCCTTCTTCGCCGGTTCCTGCGGCGGCGGTGCGGCCGACAGGCTGGTCGCGGCGAGCAGCAGGACGAGGGACAGGCGACGGATCATGGCTGGTCTCGCTTCATGGAAAGGGCGGGGCCGGGGGGCGGGGGAACTTCGTCGGGTCGGTGCGATCCAGATGTCTGATCCATCGGCATGGAAACGTCACCCCGGCGAAGGCTGGGGTCTCGATCGGCTCCTGCTGCGCGCTACCACCGGGAGATCCCGGCCTTCGCCGGGATGACGCCCGTTTCAACAGGGATGGATCAAGCTCTGGCGGCCGGTTCTGTCGATCGCGAACAGGTTGGAAGCGCGCGCGATCACCCGGAAGCGGCGTCGCGGTCATCCGCCGCTGTCCAGCGCCAATCGAACAAGCCCTTCAAGCGCCATCCCATCCTGTAAGTATATCGTATATCTCGCACAGGGTATCGTTCGGTCGTTCGGCGAGTCAATACTCCCACAAATATCCGTCCGTAACCTGCCGCAAGATTGACACCGGGCTCTTGGAGATATCTTATACGATAATACATAGGAGAGCAGGATGAGGATCGCGCGCCGGGAATTGCTGATGGGCTCGGCCCTGCTGCCGCTGGTCGCGGTGCCGGGCTTCGCCGCCACCGCGCGTACGCTGCCCGCCACGGCGCGGCCGTTCCCGCTGGCGGCGGTGCGGCTGCGCCCGTCGGACTTCGCCCGCGCGGTCGAGGTCAACCGCGCCTATCTCAAGACGCTGAGCGCCGACCGCCTGCTCCACAATTACCGCAAGTTCGCCGGACTGGCGCCGAAGGCCGCGGTCTATGGCGGGTGGGAAAGCGATACGATCGCGGGCCATACGCTCGGCCATTATCTCTCCGCGCTGGCGCTGACCCATGGCCAGACCGGCGACGCCGAATGCGTCACCCGCGCCCGCTACATCCTCGGCGAACTGGCCGAATGCCAGGCGAAGAACGGCGACGGCTACGTCGCCGGCTTCAGCCGCAAGCGCAAGGACGGCAGCGTCGTCGACGGCAGAGAGATCTTCCCCGAGATCATGGCCGGCGACATCCGCTCGCAGGGTTTCGACCTCAACGGCTGCTGGGTGCCGTTCTACAACTGGCACAAGCTCTACACCGGGCTGTTCGACGTCGCCGATCATATCGGCGATCCCCGCGTCCTGCCGATCGCGACGGCGCTGGGCGGCTATATCGACACGGTGTTCGCCGCGCTGGACGACGAACAGGTGCAGCGGATGCTGGCCTGCGAATATGGCGGACTGAACGAGAGTTTCGCCGAACTCCATGCCCGGACGAAGGACCCGCGCTGGCTGCGGCTGGCGGAGCGGATCTACGACCGCCGCGTGCTCGATCCGCTGACGCAGCGCGTCGACAAGCTCGCCAACTTCCACGCCAATACCCAGGTGCCGAAACTGATCGGCCTCGCCCGCCTGCACGACCTGACCGGCAAGGAAGCGCAGGGCGTGGCACCGCGCTTCTTCTGGGAACGGGTGACGCGGCACCACAGCTACGTCATCGGTGGCAACGCCGACCGCGAATATTTCTCGGCACCCGACACCATTTCGCAGCATATAACCGAACAGACCTGCGAACACTGCAACACCTACAACATGCTGAAGCTGACGCGACAGCTGTTCGCGTGGGCGCCGCAGGGCGACCTGTTCGACTATTACGAACGCGCGCACCTGAACCACGTCATGGCGCAGCAGGAGCCGGTCAATGGCGGCTTCACCTACATGACCCCGCTGATGAGCGGGGCGAAGCGCGCCTATTCGCAACCGGGCGAGGACGGCTTCTGGTGCTGTGTCGGGACCGGCATGGAAAGCCATGCCAAGCACGGCGAATCGATCTTCTGGGAGGGCGGAGACACGCTGTTCGTCAACCTCTACATCCCCGCCGATGCGCGCTGGGCGGCGCGCGGCGCCACGCTGACGCTCGACACGCGCTATCCCTTCGAAGGGGAATCGCGGCTGACCTTCGCCACGCTGGCCCGCGGCGGGCGCTTCGCGGTGGCGTTGCGCGTGCCGGGTTGGGCCAAAAGCGCGGCGGTTTCTGTGAACGGCAAGCCGGTCGAGCCGCTGCGCGAGGGCGGCTATGCGATCGTCGAGCGCCGGTGGAAGGCGGGCGACACGGTGGCGATCGCGCTGCCGCTCGACCTGCGGATCGAGGCGACGCCGGGCGATGACAAGACGATCGCCATCGTGCGCGGGCCGATGGTGCTCGCCGCCGACCTCGGCCGGGCCGATGGCGAATGGGAAGGGCCCGATCCGGCGCTGGTCGGCAGCGACCTGCTCGGCCGGTTCACGCCGGTCGTGGCGGACGCCGGGCAATATGCGACGCACGGCATCGTCCGCCCCGCCGACCTGACCTTCGTCCCGTTCTACAGCCAGTATGACCGGCGGAGCGCAGTCTATTTCAAACGCTTCACCGACGCCGAATGGAAGGTCGCGGAAACCGCCTTCCTCGCCGAACAGGCAAGGGCGAAGGACATCGCCGCGCGGTCGGTCGACGTCATGCACCTGGGGCAGATGCAGGCGGAGCGCGATCACGACCTGACGTCGGACCAGTCCCATCCGCTCGAATATCGCGGGCGCAACGGGCGCGACGTGCGTTCGGGCGGGTTCATGGAATTCGCGATGAAGACCCGCGCCGGTCCGCTGGTGCTGCAGGCGACCTATTGGGGCGACGAACGCAACCGGACGTTCGACATTCTGGTCGACAATGTGAAGGTCGCCACGCAAAAGCTCGACGCCGACCGGCCCGGCAAGTTCTTCGACGTTGAATATCCGCTTCCGCTCGCCCTCACGAACGGCAAGGACCGCATCAAAGTCCGCATCGTGCCGGCCGACGGCAAAACCGCCGGGCCGGTGTTCGGCGTCCGCCTGTTCACCGCCGCCCCCGCCGCGACCGCATGAGCGACACGCGCACCCTGACGCTGGACGAGGTGCGCGATCTGGCGCGGGCCACGCTGCGCAAGGTGGGCTTGGGCGAGGAGCATGTCGTCGCGGTGGCCGAGACGATGGTGGCGGGCGAGCGCGACGGCTGCGCCAGCCACGGGCTGTACCGCCTGCTGGTCGCGGCGCGCAGCGTTTCGAGCGGGGTGGTGGTGCCTGATGCGGTGCCGGTGATGTCCGAACCGGCGCGCGCGCTGGTGCGGGTCGATGGCGGCGGCGGCTTCGTGCAGCTGGCGTTCGATCGCGGCCGGCCGGTGCTGGCGGACAAGGCGCGCGCGTTCGGCATCGCCGCGCTGGCGCTGACCGACGTCGTCCATTTCGCCGCGCTGTGGCCCGAGGTGGAGGCGCTGGCGAACGACGGCCTCGTGGCGCTGGCGATGACGCCCAGCCACGCGTGGGTCGCGCCGGCGGGCGGCACGAAGCCGGTGTTCGGCACCAATCCGATCGCGTTCGGCTGGCCGCGTCCCGGCGGGCACCCGTTCGTGTTCGATTTCGCGACCAGCGCGGTCGCGCGCGGCGAGATCGAACTGCACCGCCGCGCCGGACAGCCCGTTCCCGACGATTGGGGCTATGACGCCGAAGGCAACCCGTCGACCGATGCGCAGGCGGTGCTGGCCGGCGCAATGCGGACGTTCGGCGGGCACAAGGGGTCGGCACTGGCGGCGATGGTCGAACTGCTCGCCGGGCCGCTGATCGGCGAGCGGACCAGTGCCGCATCGATCGCCGCCGATGCCGGCCGGGGCGGATCGCCGATCGGCGGCGAGTTCATCGTCGCGATCGATCCCGCCGGCTTCCTCGGCGATGCCGTCGCCGACCAGCTTGCCCGCGCCGAAACCTTGTTCGCCGCGATTGAGGGGCAGGGAGCGCGACTCCCTTCTGCCCGCCGCTACGCCGCCCGCGCCATCGCCGGGCGCGACGGGGTGGCGGTGTCGTGCGCGCTGCTCGCCGACATCGCGCAGATCGCGGCATGAGCGTCGGCCTCGCCCTGCTGCTGGCGATCGGCGTCGCGGTGCCGGCGCAAGCCCCGGCTACCGCCGACGACCGGCTGCTCGCGCTGGCGGCGGACGAATATGCGTGGCGCCAGAGCCACTTGCCCGCGTCCGAGGACGTGCCGCAGGACCAGCGGATGCGCCTGCCCGATGTCGGCTCCACGGCACAGGCGGCGAAGCTGGCGCGGTGGGACGCCACGCTGCGCGCGCTGGCGGCGATCGATCCCGCTACGCTGTCGGCGGAGGGGCGTACCAACCTGATCGTCTATCGCGGACAGATCGCGGCGCTTCTGAACGAGCAACGCTATCGCGACTATGAAAAGCCGCTGACGTCGGACACCAGCTTCTGGGGCGACGTCGCCGAGACCGCGCGCGGCAGTTTCCGGACCGAAGGCGACTATCGCGCCTATCTGGCGATGCTGCGCGACCTGCCGCGCTATTACGGGCAACAGATCGCGAACATGCGCGCCGGGCTGCGCCGCGGCTTCACCCCGCCGGCGATCACGCTGAAGGGCCGCGACATCGGCGTGGCGCAGGTGGTCGCCACCGCCCCTACCGACTCGCGCTTCTACCAGCCGTTCCGCACCATGCCGGCGCAGATGCCCGCCGCGGTGCAGGCGGCGCTGCGGGCACAGGCGCAGGCGGTGATCGCCAGCGCGGTCGTGCCCGCGCACGCCACGCTGCTGGCGTTCCTGCGCATCGAATATCTGCCCGGCGCGCGCACGACGATCGCCGCCTACGACCTGCCCGACGGGCGCGCCTATTATGCGTCGAAGGTCGCGGAATTCACCACCCGCGACCTGACCGCCGAACAGGTCCATGCGATCGGCCTCGCCGAAGTCGCGGCGATCCGCGCGCGGATGCTGGACGTGATGCGCGAGGTGACGTTCGCCGGTGACCTGCCGGCCTTCCTCACCTTCCTGCGCACCGATCCGCGCTTCTATGCGAAGACGCCGCAGGAACTGCTCGACCGCGCGGCATGGATCGCCAAGACCTTCGACGGCAAGGCCGGCGACTGGTTCGGGCGGCTGCCGCGGCAGCGGTTCGCGATCCGCCCGGTGCCCGACGACCTCGCGCCCTTCTATACCGGCGGGCGCGGCGGCCCGGGCATCTACCTCGTCAACACCTACAACCTGCCCGCCCGCCCGCTTTATTCGCTTGTCGCCCTGACGTTGCACGAAAGCGCGCCGGGCCATGCGTTCCAGATGCCGCTGGCGGCCGAGCTGACCGGCCTGCCCGCGTTCCGCCGCGACGCCTATCTGTCGGCCTATGGCGAGGGCTGGGCGCTGTATTGCGAGGCGCTGGGCGAGGAGATGGGGATGTACAACACCCCGTACGACCGGTTCGGGATGCTCAGCTACCAGATGTGGCGCGCCGCGCGGCTGGTAGTCGATACCGGTATCCATGCGCAGGGATGGAGCCGCGCGCGGGCGCAGGCCTATCTGCGCGACCATACCGCGCTGTCCGAACACGAGATCGTGACCGAGGTCGATCGCTACATCGCATGGCCGGGACAGGCGCTCAGCTATCATATCGGCCAGATCGCGTTTCGCGACGCGCGGGCGAAGGCCGAACGCGCGCTGGGCGATCGCTTCGACATCCGCGCATTTCACGACGCCGTGCTGGCGCTCGGCTTCGTGCCGTTGCCGGTCATCGACCGGCGCGTCGACCAGTTCATCGCCGAAGGCGGCGAGGGACCCTCCGCCATGGACTGACCCTCGCGACGGCACCCGCAGCCGGCCGTGCCGCTGCCACGGGCGCTGTTCCGAGGGACAGGTCCTTTGACAGGGGGGAGCAGGGACATGCGAACGATCCGGGGGAGGGTTTCCTGACGGCCATGGTCGCCGAGATCCCGGCCGGCGCGCACGGCCCGTCGTGCGGGTTCAACGACGTCCGGTTCGCGGGGAACCCGGTGGCGCTGACCGTGCTGGTGCGGATGCGCGATGCACGACGATCACCGCCGCCGGTCGAACCGGTCGAGCGTGAACGGCGCGAGGTCGATCGCCGGCCGGCTGCCGTTCGCCAGCGCGGCGACCAGCGTGGCGGTGACCGGCGCGAGCGTCAGCCCCAGATACTGGTGGCCGAACGCATAGAGGAGGTTTGCCGCGCGGTCCGACCGGCCGATCGCCGGCAGGTAATCGGGCAGGGTCGGCCGCGATCCCATCCACCGGGTGAACGGCCCGGCGATCGGCAGGCCCAGTTCGGCGACGTGCCGTTCCAGCCGCCGCCACCGGCGCGGATCGGGCGGCGCGTCGGCGTCACCCGGCTCGACGAAGCCCGCCACCTGCACGCGGTCGGCATAGCGGGTGACGATGATCGAGCGGTCTTCGAACACGATCGGCGGCAGGTCGACGGGCCAGCGATCGGCGGCGGCGCGCACATGATAGCCGCGCTCGGCGACGATCGGCACGCGGTGTCCCGCGGCCCGCAGCAGCGCGCCCGACCGGACCCCGGCGGTGACGAGGACGAGGTCGGCATCCTGCCCAACGACGCGGGCGCGCCCGCCCTCGACCACCAGCGCGGCGGGCGCGCGGACGATCGCGACTCCGCCGGCCCGCGCCTCGCGTTCGAGCGCGCGCGCAAGGCGGTCGAGGTCGGACACCTGTGCCGTCCCGGCGAACCGGATCGCGGCGGCCGTCCCGAACGGCGCCTCGGTCGGGGCGAAGCATGTGGTGCCGATGTCCTGCGCCGCCCAGTGCGCCATTCCCCGCGTGGCGCTCTGCGCGCTCTCCCACGCTACGACATGGCCGCGCTCCGCGAGCAGCCCGCCACCCAGCCGGGTATCGAGCGTCCGCCACGTGGGCAGGGCGGCGTGCAGCAATGCCTTCAGCGCGGCCTGTCCGGCGGCGAAGCGACGGGGAGCGGCGGCGGCGATCAGCCCGGCGGCGAACGGCATCCATGCCGCGATCTGGCGCGGCGGCAGGCTGAGCGGACCGCCGAACAGCGACAGCCGCCGCGGCAACGACCGCAGCGACGCGAGCGACGCCAGCGGCGCGGTCTGTTCGGTGGCGATATGCCCGGCATTGCCCCACGACGCCGCCTCGCGTCCCGCCGACGCGTCGTACAGCGTGACGCCATGCCCCCGGTCGGCCAGCGCCACCGCGCAGGACAGGCCGACGACCCCGCCACCGACAATCACGATACGCGCCATGAGACATCCCCGTTGCGGGCAAGATCTAAGCAGGGTATACAGTATATGTAAATAACGCAGGACGATGTGATGACGATCGATTGGCAGGGTGTGTTCCCGGCGGTGACGACGCAGCTTCACGAAGACCTTTCGATCGACCTTGCCGATACGCAGCGCGTTGTCGACGACCTGATCCGCGACGGCGTGACCGGCGTGATCGCACTGGGCACGGTGGGAGAGAACAACTCGCTGACCCATGACGAGAAGGTCATGGTGCTGCGCGCCATCGTCGAGGTCGTCGCCGGCCGGGTTCCGGTCGTGACCGGCGTGTCCGAATACGACACCCGTCGCGCGGTCGGCTATGCGCAGGCGGCGGAGCGCGCCGGCGCCGACGGCCTGATGCTGCTGCCACCGATGGTCTATGTGCCCAAGGCGCACGAACTGGCCGCGCATTTCAAGGGCGTGGCCGCCGCCACCGCGCTGCCGATCATGCTCTACAACAACCCGCCAGCCTATCGCACGCAGATCGACGACGAGGTGCTGGCGATGGTCGCCGATGCCGCGAACATCGTCGCGATCAAGGAATCGGCGCCCGACACCCGCCGCTTCACCGATGTGAAGACCCGGTTCGGCGACCGTTACGTGTTGTTCGCCGGTCTCGACGACGTCGCGCTCGAAGGGCTGTATCTGGGCGCGCAGGGCTGGGTATCGGGGCTGACCAACGCCTTCCCGCGCGAATCGGTCGAGCTGGTCCGCGCGTTCCAGCGTGGCGACCATGCGAAGGCGATGGAGATCTATCGCTGGTTCATGCCGCTGCTCCACCTCGATGCCGAACATGATCTGGTCCAGTCGATCAAGCTGGCCGAACAGGTCATGGGCCGCGGGTCGGAACGCGTCCTGCCGCCGCGCCTGCCGCTGACCGGCGCGCGCCGTGCCGAAGTGATCGCGATGGTCGAACACGCCGCGGCGACGCGGCCGTCGCTCGACCGGTCCGTCGCCGCCGCCGCCTGATCGCAACGGCGATGCGGCACAGCTTCTTCTGCATCGACGGCCATACCGCGGGCAATCCGGTGCGGCTCGTCGTCGGCGGTGCGCCGCTGGTGAAGGGCGCGACCATGTCGGAGCGGCGACAGGATTTCCTGTCCCGCTTCGACTGGATCCGCACCGGGTTGTGCTTCGAACCGCGCGGCCATGCGATGATGTCGGGCGGGTTCCTCTACCCGCCGACGCGCGACGACAGCGACATCGGCATCCTGTTCATCGAAACCTCCGGCTGCCTGCCGATGTGCGGGCACGGCACGATCGGCATCGTCACCTTCGGCCTCGAACACGGCCTCATCCAGCCGGCGATACCGGGTCGGCTGCGGGTCGAGGTGCCGGCCGGCATCCTCGACATCGCCTATACGACGCAGGGCGACCGGGTGACGTCGGTGCGGATCACCAACGTCGCGTCCTATCTGGCGGCGCGGGGCATCGCGATCGAGGTGCCGGGGCTCGGGCCCTTGACGGTCGATGTCGCCTATGGCGGCAACTATTATGCGATCGTCGAGCCGCAGGGCGGCTATGCCGGGCTCGACGCGCTGGGGGCCGAGGCGCTGATCGCGCACAGCCGCGCGGTGCGCGCGGCGGTTCGCGCCGCCTTCGAACCGGTCCATCCGCTCGATCCGACCATCCGCGGCGTCAGCCACGTCCTGTGGGCCGATGCACCGCGCGGCGCCGATGCCGACGGGCGCAACGCGGTCTTCTACGGCGACGGCGCGATCGACCGATCCCCATGCGGCACCGGCACCTCGGCGCGGCTGGCGCAGCTCGCCGCGACCGGCCGTTTGCAGGTCGGCGATCGCTTCGTCCACGAAAGCTACATCGGCAGCCGCTTCATCGGCCAGGTCGAGGCGGCGACGACGCTGGGCGACGGCGCGGCGATCATCCCCTCGATCGAGGGATCGGCGATCGCGACCGGATTCAACACCATCTGGATCGATCGCGTCGATCCGTTCTGGCAGGGATTCGAAGTAAAATGACGACGCCCTGCCGCCACCGGGAGACACCGCGATGAGCATCCTCGTGCGAACCCTGTCCGAACGGGTGTTCGAAATCGTCCGCGACCGGATCATCACCGGCGTCCTGCCGCAGAACGCGCCGATCCGGCAGGACGCGCTGGCCGCCGAGCTGGGGATCAGCAAGATCCCGCTGCGCGAGGCGCTCGGCCGGCTCGAACAGGAAGGGCTGCTCGTCAGCCAGGCCAATCGCGGCTATTCGGTCCATCCGATGTCGCTGGGGCAGGTCGAGGAGATCTTCGCGCTGCGGATGACGATCGAACCGGCCGCCGCCGTGCGCGCGTCGCTCTATGCCGACGATGCCGAGCGGGACGAAGCGCTCGCGGCATTCCACTCCCTCGACGAAGCGGCGCGCTCCAACCTCGGCGAGGTCGCGGTGCGGAACCGCAATTTCCACGTGGCGCTGGTCCGGCCGGGCGGCGGCGCGCTGACGACGCAGCTGGTCGAGCGGCTGGCCTTCCTTGCCGAACGCTATGTCGTGAAGCATCTCGAGCCCGCGGGTCGCGAGGATCGCGCGCATCTCGAACACCGGCTGCTGATCGACGCGTGGTTGCAGCGCGATGAGGCCGAACTGCATCGCCTGCTGCATCGCCACATCGAATCGACACTCATCGACCTGCGGATGCAGCTTGGGTCGGCGAACGACCGCTGACCGGTCGGGCGCCGCGGAAGGCACGGCGCGAACCGGAATGTTCGGACCACGCAAGACGCTGCGACCCTGCCGCGTTCCGGCACCGCCCGACCCGCAAACATGCTTAACGCCTGCCCCCGGCCGGATCGAAACCGCGCGTCGCGCGCTGACCGGGCAATTCTCGCGACCCCCGTCGCAACAAGGCAGCGTGTACGGACCATGGAGACGGACGAAGTATCGGCGCGCATCCTGATCGTGGACGACGATCCGGCCGTCCATGAATCCTATCGCATGTCGTTCCGGCCCGCGCCCGATACCGATGCGCTGGCCGATCTGGCCGCCGAACTGTTCGCCGGGATGGATGGCCGCGACACCGATCGGCCCCATTTGGCGCTGATCCATGTCCATCAGGGCGAGGAGGCGATCGTCGCGGTCGAGCGCGCCGTCGCCGACGACAGGGGCTTCGCCGTCGCCTTCATCGACGTGCGCATGCCGCCGGGGATCGACGGGCGCGAGACCGCGCGGCGGATCCGCGCGGTCGATCCCGATATCCAGATCGTGATCGTCACCGGCTATTCCGACTTCTCGCCGGCGCAGATCGCGCGGGTCGCCGGGCCGCCCGACCGGCTGTTCTACATCGCCAAGCCGTTCGCCGCCGACGAAGTGTTGCAGACCGCGACCGCGCTGTCGCATCGCTGGCATGCCGACCGCGCGCTGGCCACGACCCGGGCCGCGCTCGCCGCCAAGATCGAGGAACTGGAGGAACAGGCGCGCGAACTCGCCGCGAACGAGAGCAAGGCGATCCGCCTCGCCAACCGCGATACGCTGACCGGCGCGCCCAATCGGCTCGCCTTCCTGCGCATCCTGTCCGAACATGCCCGGCGGCAGGGCGGCTTCGCGATGGCGATGATCGATCTCGACCGGTTCAAGCTCATCAACGACACGCTCGGCCATCTGGTCGGCGACGAACTGATCCGCACGATCTGCACGATCCTGACGGAAAAGGTTGGCGAGGACGGGTTCGTCGCGCGGCTGGGCGGCGACGAATTTGGCGTGCTGATCCCCGCCGACAGCGCCGACGATGCCGTGATGCGCTGCGAACGGCTGGTGCGCGCCTGTTCCACCAATCTGCAGGTGTTCGGCCATCCGATCCGCGGCGCGGCATCGTGCGGGGTGATGATGGTCGCCGCCGACGGCGGACGCGAATCGGTCGACATCATGCGCCGCGCCGACCTCGCTCTCAACGAGGCCAAGCGACAGGGGCGCGGCGTCGTGCGGCTGTTCGACGACAGCATGGACGAATCGATCCGGTTCCGCCGTCGCGTCGAACAGGGGCTGACCCACGCCATCGCCAACGACGAACTGGCGCTGCTGTATCAACCGATCGTGTCGCGCGACACGCTGGACGTGGTCGGGTTCGAAGGGTTGCTGCGCTGGCACAGCCCCGATCATGGCCAGATCGGCCCGGCGACCTTCGTGCCTATCGCCGAGGAATCGAACCTCATCCACGATCTCGGCGAATGGGTGCTCGACGAGGCGCTGGCGATGCTGGCGTCGTGGCCGGGGCAATATGTCTCTGTCAATTTCTCGCCGCGCCAGTTCCGCCGGCCGAGCTTCGTCGGGCATCTGATCGAGAAGGTGCAGCGCGCGGGGGTCGCGCCCGACCGGTTGCAGATCGAGATCACCGAGACCGCGATCTTCGACGATGCCGAACGCGCCGCCGATACGCTGTACCGGCTGCGCCAGATGGGGTTCCGCATCGCGCTCGACGATTTCGGCACCGGCTATTCCTCACTCTACAATATCCGCAAGTTCGCGCTCGATTGCCTGAAGATCGACCGCAGCTTCATCGACGGCATGGGCCGCGAGCGCGAAAGCGCGGCGATCGTCCATTCGATCATCCACCTCGCCCGCGCGCTGCGGCTGGAGGTGGTGGCGGAGGGGGTCGAGACCGAACAGCAGGTACAGGCGCTGCGGCTGGCAGGCTGTTCGCATCTGCAGGGCTATTATTTCGCGCGGCCGATCGACGGTACCGCGGCAACGGCGATGGCGTGTCGCGCGCGGGGCGGGGGACCGGCGATCGCACACGACCCGGGCGTATGACGCGACCTTCGCGACGATACGGGCGCCTCGCCCGGCATCGCGCCCCGGCGCAGGCGGGGGGTCGGGGCGACCTGCGCGAGCCATCGTTTCGTGCTGCTCCGGATCGCTATTGGCACGGGGCGACGCTGGCGTCGCGGCGCTTCGCATGACGCGGGTGCGACGCCGGCCGACGCTGGATGGCAGGCTGACGGCGATCGTCGCGGCGGCGGGGGTGGTCGCGTTGCTGGCGACGGCCGTGCCGCTGGTCCTGTTCGGGCTTGCGGACCTGTCGTCGGTCCTGACGGGCGGCGCCGTACTGGCGGTGGTATTGCTCGTGCTGCACGTCTCGGTCGCGCGCCTGTCCGCCCGGCTGCGGCGGATCGCGGGGCAACTGAACGAAGCGACCGGATCGATCGCGCGCGAGCGGCGCGACGACGATATCGGCGCGCTGGTCGTCGCGCTGAATACGGCGCTGTCCAGGCAGCAGGAACGCGCCGGCCAGCGCGAACTGCACGCCTTTCGCCTCGGCCGGTCGGAAAGCCGCGCCGGGCTGGTCCATAATGTCCGCAACGCGCTGTCGCCGATCAGCGCGATCCTGTCGCACGGCCTCGCCCGGCCGCCGATCGCCGAACGCGAGACGATCGAGCGCGCGGTCGGCGAACTGGCGCGGGGCGATGTGCCGCCCGAACGCCGGGCAAAGCTCGCCGCCTATGTCATGGCGGCGATCGATGCGGCGGCGCGGGCACGCCTCGAACGGCTGGCACAGCTGGAAACCGGGCGGACGGCGCTCGCCAACGTGCTGGAGATCGTCGGCCAGCCGCACGACGGCGCGGCCGAGCCGCCGCTGCTCGAACGCTGCGACGTGACCGACCTGATCGCGCGCAACGGGGCGATCGCGCGCTATGGCGACGGACAGTCGATCGCGGTGTCCTTTCCCGCGCAACCCGTCTGGGTCTGCGCCAACCGGGTGATCCTGGGGCAGGTGATCGGCAACCTGTTCTGCAACGCCGGCGAAGCGATCGCCGCGCGCCCGCTCGCGCCCGGACGGATCGACGTAACCGTGACGGCGGAGGCGGGGCGGGGGGTGAGCGTCGTCATCGCCGACGATGGCGATGGCTTCGACCCGGTAGCCGTGCCGATGCTGTTCCAGCGCGGCTATTCGACCAGGCGCGCGAAGTCGGGCGGGCTGGGGCTGCACTGGTCGGCGAACTGGATGGCGGCGATGGGCGGCAGCCTGCGCCTCGAAAGCGACGGCCCCGGCCACGGCGCGCGCGCCATCCTGACGCTTCCCGCGGCCTAGAGTCTGATCCATCGGCATGGATACGTCACCCGAGCGAAGGCTGAGGTCTCCATCGGCTCCTGCTGCGCGCTACCATCGGGCGATCCCGGCCTTCGCCGGGATGACGCCCGGTTCAAACAGGGTGGATCAGACTCTAGATCAGCGACAGGATCCGGTCCGCATCCTCACGCCGACAGATCAGCAGATCCGGCAACCACGTATCATGGCAGTTGTAATAGAGCGGCGTCCCATCGATCCGGGACGCATGCAGGCCGGCGGCGAGCGCGACGGCGACCGGCGCGCAACTGTCCCATTCGTACTGGCCGCCGGCATGCAGGTAGATGTCGGCCTCGCCGCGCACCACCGCCATCGCCTTCGCCCCTGCCGACCCCATCGAGATCAGTTCGGCGTCGATCGCCTGCGCGACCGCCAGCGCCTGGCGGGCGGGGCGGGTGCGGCTGACGACCATCCGCGGGCGCGCCGGGCGCGGCGGCACGACCGGCGCGGGACTGCTCGACAGCACGATGCCGAGCGCCGGTAGCGCCACCGCCCCCGCACTGGCCCGACCGTCGACTGCCAGCGCGATGTGGACTGCCCAGTCGTCCCGCCCCTCGGCATATTCGCGCGTACCGTCCAGCGGGTCGACGATCCAGGTCTGTGCCGCCGCGCAGCGTGCCTTGTCGTCCGCCGACTCCTCCGACAGCACGAACGCTTGCGGCCGCGCGGCACGCAGCCGCTCTAGGATCAGTGCGTTCGCTTCCGCATCCGCCCGGTCGCCCAGCGCCTTGCCGGTTTCGCGTCCCTCGCGCCGGATCGCGAGCAACAGCTTGCCCGCCTCCGCCGCGATCGCGGTCGCCAGCAGCGCGTCGTCGCTCACAGCACCGGCGCCCAGATGCCCAGCACATGCTCGACGATGCGTTCGGCGGCGGCCTCCGGCGTCTCGCGCGTGGTGTCGACATGGATGTCGGGTGCGATCGGGGGTTCGTACGGGCTGTCGATACCGGTGAAGTTGGCCAAGGCCCCGCTGCGCGCCTTGGCATAGAGACCCTTTACGTCACGCGCTTCGGCGACGCTTAGCGGGGTGTCGACGAACACCTCGACGAACTCGCCCGGCGGCAGCATCGATCGCGCCAGATCGCGCTCGGCCCGAAACGGCGAGATGAACGCGGTCAGCACGATCAGACCGGCATCAGCCATCAGCCTCGCGACCTCGCCAACGCGGCGCACATTCTCAACCCGGTCGGCGTCGGTGAAGCCCAGGTCGCGGTTCAGGCCGTGGCGGACATTGTCGCCGTCGAGCAGGAAGCTGTGCTTGCCCAGCGCGTGCAGCTTCTTTTCGACCAGATTGGCGATGGTCGACTTGCCCGATCCCGACAGGCCGGTGAACCACAGCACGCGCGGCGACTGGTTCTTCTGCGCGGCGTGCGCTTCGCGGGTGATGTCGATCGACTGCCAGTGGACGTTCTGGCTGCGGCGCAGGCAATAATCGATCATGCCGGCGGCGACGGTGGCGTTGGTGATCTTGTCGATGAGGATGAACCCGCCGAGGTCGCGATTCTCGGCATAGGGTTCGAAGGCGATGCCGCGATCGGTGAACACGTCGGCCACGCCGATGTCGTTCAGCGACAGCGTCTTGACCGACAGTTCGGCCAGCGTGTTGACGTCGATCGCGTGGCGCGGGCTCTGCACCGTCGCCGATACGGTGCCTGCGCCGGTCTTCAGCCAATAGGCGCGACCGGGCAGCAGCGGTTCGCCGTCCATCCACACGATCGTCGCGCGGAACTGGTCGGCGACCTGCGGCGGCGCATCGGCCGCCGCGATCACGTCGCCGCGCGAACAGTCGATCTCGTCGGTCAGCGTCAGCGTGACCGACTGGCCGGCGACGGCGTGGTCGCGGTCGCCGTCCATCGTGACGATGCGCGCGACCCGCGACGTCTTGCCCGACGGCAGCACCCGCACCGCATCCCCCGGCCGGATGGTGCCGCTGGCGATCAGGCCGGCGAAACCGCGAAAGTCGAGGTCGGGGCGGTTGACCCATTGCACCGGCAGCCGGAACGCCCGCGCCGTCGCCACCTCACCGTCCAGTGCGACGGTTTCAAGATGCTCGATCAGCGCCGGTCCGGCGTACCACGGCGTATTGGCGGACGCGGCGGCGATGTTGTCGCCCCTGAACCCCGACAGGGGGATAGCGGTAAAGCCGGCGATGCCGATCGATTCGGCGAATGCGGCGTAATCGGCGACGATTCGGTCGAACACCGCCCGATCGTAGCCGACCAGATCCATCTTGTTCACCGCCAGCACGATATGGCGAATACCGATCAGATGCGCGAGGTAGCTGTGCCGCCGCGTCTGGGTCAGCACGCCCTTGCGCGCGTCGATCAGGATCACGGCCAGGTCGGCGGTCGACGCACCGGTCACCATGTTGCGGGTATATTGTTCGTGGCCGGGCGTATCGGCGACGATGAACTTGCGCTTTTCGGTCGCGAAGAAGCGATAGGCGACGTCGATGGTGATGCCCTGTTCGCGCTCGGCGGCAAGGCCGTCGACCAGCAGCGCGAAGTCGATCTCCTGCCCCTGCGTGCCGACGCGTTTCGAATCGCTCTCCAGCGCGGCCAGTTGATCCTCGAAGATCATCTTCGAATCATAGAGCAGCCGCCCGATCAGCGTCGACTTGCCGTCGTCGACCGATCCGCAGGTGATGAAGCGCAGCAGCGACTTGGTCTGATGCTGCGCGAGATAGGCGTCGATGTCGCTCGCGATCAGCGCATCGGGCGTATAGGTGGGGGCGTTCATCGTGTCCGTCACCCCAGCGAAGGCTGGGGTCTCCCTGAAATAGAGGGGATGTTTGCGGCGGGGGGGCCCGGCCTGCGCCGGGGTTGACGCCTCGTCACGCTGCGCATGACGTGGCGCGTCAAAAATATCCCTCCTGCTTCTTCTTTTCCATGCTGGCCGATCCGGCGTCGCGATCGATCGCGCGCCCCTGCCGCTCGGACGTGGTGGTCAGCAGCATCTCCTTGATAACGTCCGACAGCGTCGTCGCCTCGCTTTCCACCGCACCGGTCAGCGGGTAGCAGCCGAGCGTGCGGAAGCGGATCGATCGGTCGACCGGCACCTCGCCGGGCAATAGCCGGAACCGGTCGTCGTCGACCATCAGCAACATGCTGTCGCGCTCGACGGTCGGGCGGGGTGCTGCGAAATAGAGCGGCACGATCTCGATCCGCTGCGCCAGGATATATTGCCAGATGTCGAGCTCGGTCCAGTTCGACAGCGGAAAGACGCGGATCGATTCGCCCCTGGCTTTCCGGGCGTTGTAGAGGTGCCACAATTCGGGCCGCTGCGCCTTGGGGTCCCAGCGGTGATTGGCCGAGCGGAACGAGAAGACGCGTTCCTTGGCCCGGCTCTTCTCCTCGTCGCGCCGCGCTCCGCCGAACGCCGCATCGAAGCCATACTGGTCGAGCGCCTGCTTCAGCCCTTCGGTCTTCCACAGATCGGTGTGCAGGCTGCCATGGTCGAACGGGTTGATGCCGCGCGCCATCGCATCGGGATTGCGATGCACAAGCAATTCCATGCCGGCATCGCGCGCCGCCTTGTCGCGCAGGTCGTACATCGCACGGAATTTCCACGTCGTGTCGACATGCAGCAGCGGGAAGGGCGGGGGCGCGGGAAAGAACGCCTTCCTGGCAAGGTGCAGCATCACCGCCGAATCCTTGCCGACCGAATAGAGCATCACCGGCCGTTCGGCCTCGGCCACCACCTCGCGCAGGATGTGGATGCTCTCGGCTTCGAGGCGTTCGAGATGGGTGAGACGATCGGTCGCGATATCGGTCATGTTGCGACCGCAGGTAGTGGTCGCAGGTGCCGCGACAAAACAACTATTCCTGCGGGGAGACGCCAGCTCAGCTTTCGTCGGCCGATGGCGGCGCGCGACGGCGGTCGGCGCGGGGAATGAGAAGTGCCTGGATCAGGCCGGTGCACCGGCGCGACCCAGGCACAGTTCCGTTTCAAACCGGACGAAGATCGTCGCCGTAGCTGTCACGGAACAGAGCGAAAAACGCCTGCATTTTCTTTCTCCCAGGTTGCGCCGGAGCGCGGCATCTTCTTAACGGAAAATTAACCTCAAGCCAAATCGAAATCATGGTTAACGCGCCTTTGCACCGGTCGGTGGCGTTAACCGATGCTTTGGAGTTTTCGCGCTAGTCCGGGCGCGCCATGTCCCGCATCCGATCGGATCACGCCCCGCTAGCGGGGATCGCGAGTCGCCAACGTCCCTTGCGGACGGTTCCGATGGCCGTTGACCGGCGATTGTTGCAGCGGCAATTGCCGTCCTGCCGCTTCATCCTGTTGTGCGAGCTGGAAGAATTCACGTCGCTGCGTCGCGGCGTCGGCGTCGCGCGTGCCCGGCTGTTGATCGACGATGTCGCCACACGGATTACGGCCGCCATTCCGGAACTGCGCGCATCGGCGGCCGGAGCGAACCTGCTCGAGCTGACGTTCGATTGCGCATCGTTCGCCGCCGGCACGGCGATCGTCGATCGCATCCGCGACACGATGACCGTGCCGTTCGACCTCGACGGCGAATCGTATCGGTTGTCGCTGCGAATCGGCGGCATCGGCGTGCCGGTGGCCGAAGCGGACGACGTCCGGATGATCGAGGCCGCCGAACAGGCGCTGGTGGACGCCCGGCACATCCAGGCCGATGTGGTACGCGACCTCGTCGATCCGGCGGCGGGCGACGATCCGATCCAGCTGATGCGCGAACTGCCCGGCGCGATCGCCAGCGGGCAAATCTTCCTGCAATACCAGCCCAAGGTCCGGGTGCGACAGCAACAGGTGGTCAGCGCCGAGGCGCTGGTCCGCTGGCGTCATCCGGAACGGGGGCTGATCCTGCCGGGCGCGTTCATCGAAGCGGCCGAGCGGTCGAACATCATCGGGGCGCTGACGCTGTGGATCATCCGCCGCGGGATCGCCGACCAGCGCATGTTGGCGGCACAAGGGCATGACATCCCGATCTTCATTAACATTTCGGGCATGCTGCTGTCGGATGCCGGCTTCGTCCGCGACGCATGTGCGCTGGTCGCCGCCGGCGGCGCCAGGATCGGGTTCGAGATCACCGAGACCGCGGTCATCCGCGATCCCGAAAGCGCGATCGCCAATCTGCGGACGTTCGCCGAGATCGGCGTGCCGCTGGCGATCGACGATTACGGCGCCGGACTGTCGTCGCTCGCCTATCTCAAGCGGCTGCCGGCCAGCGAACTGAAGATCGACAAGCTGTTCGTCACCCAGCTGACCAGCAGCAACCGCGACCCGTTGATCGTCCGCTCGACGATCGACCTGGCCCATGCGCTCGACATGGAAGTCACCGCCGAAGGGGTCGAAACGCCGGCCGCGCTGGCGCTGCTCGGGGTGATGGGGTGCGACATGGTGCAGGGGTTCCTGATCAGCCGCCCGGTCGAGTTCGCGGCGTTCCAGACCTATCTTGCCGAAGACCGTCATCTGGCGGCGATGGTCAGCCCGCGCATGACGTTTCTGCGCAACGAACGGCAGTGGAAGACGGCTTGACGGTTACAAGCCGTTAACCGTGACGGTCGTATTCCAGGGGCATGACCGCGCGATCCCTTAGCCTCTCCATTGCCGCGCTGCTGCTTGCAATGGCGACTGCGCCGGCTTTTGGTCAGGCAGGGACGCTGGAACAGCGCTTCGATGCCGCGCGAGGAAGGGTTGCGACGCAGCCGCAACTCGTTCTTCAGGAAGGCGTAAACATCGAACGCGAAGCGCGGGCTCAGCGCGGCGGCGAACCGCGACTGCGAGCGTCCGGCCTATGGTTGCAGGGCGAGGCGCACGCACGACTTGGTGATGCCGCAACGGCACGCGGCAAGATTTCTACCGCGTTATCAATCGTTCGGGCCATGCCCGCGCGGATCGCCCTTGAGGGCGACATCTTGCGGACCCGGGGCGATATCGCCTCGGACGACAGTGATGTCGCTTCGGCGCTGGCTGACTATCAGGCGGCGTTTCGGACCTATCAGGCTACCGGCGACCAGCGCGGTCAAGCCATGGCGCTGCTCAGTATCGGCTCCCTGTACCGGCAAGGCGCCGACTTCGCCGGTGCACTACGGTATTACGGACAGGCGATCGATACCTATGCCGCCGACCCGCTACTGCTGGTTTCGATGCTGAATAACCGCGGCAACGTCTTGACGGAGATAGGGCGGTATCGCGACGCGCTGGCCGATCAGAAGCGGGCGCTGGCATTGGCTCCCCGGCTCGACAGCCCTGCGTTCACCGCGCGCATTCTCGGCAATGTCGCACGGGCGCAGAGGGGGGCAGGAGACGAAGACGCCGCATGGCAGTCGATCGTGCAGGGCATGTCCATCGCGCGCCGGGCAAATGTGACGGCGGTCGCCAACCAGCTGGAAACGCTGGCCGGCCGGATCGCTGTTGCCCGCGGCGACCGCGCGCTGGGAATCCGGTTGGTAGACCGGGCATTCGCCGGGGTCGACCTGAAGAAGACACCGCTCGCGGCCCGCGACAACCATCGCAACGCCTATGCCGTATATTCCGCCGCCGGAGAGACGAGGAAGGCGCTCGCGCACCTCGAGGCGCTCGACCGGCTGAACGAGCAGGCGACGCAACTGACGACGTCGACCAAGACCGCGCTCATGTCGGCGCGGTTCGATTTCCAGAACCAGGAATTGCGGATCGCGCGGCTGAAGCAGGAGGAGTTGCGGCGCAACATCGCGTTCGAACGGGCCAGTGCCCGCTTCGAACGCATCCTGTTCGGCAGCATCGCCGCCGCGGTGCTGGTGCTGATCGTGCTGCTGGTCGTCGGGGTCGTGACGCTCCGCCGCAGTCGCGACGCCGTGCGCCGCGCCAACGTCGATCTGGCCGCCACCAATGTCGCGCTCGAAAAGGCGTTGAAGGCGAAGGGCGATTTCCTCGCCACGACCAGCCACGAGATCCGCACGCCGCTCAACGGCATCCTCGGCATGGCGCAGGTGATGCTGCGCGACGACCGGCTGGCGCCGGACATGCGCGACCGGCTGGATATCGTCCATGACGCCGGGATCGCGATGCGGGCGCTGGTCGACGACATTCTCGACGTTGCCAAGATGGAATCGGGGAATCTGTGCGTCGAGCGGGTGCCGACCGATCTGGTCGCGACCGTCGAGGACGTTGCCCGGCCCTGGCGGCGACAGGCGCAGGACCGCGGGATCGGCTTCACCCTCGACATGGCAGAGGTGCCGCGCTGGATCGAGGGGGATCCCGTGCGGTTGCGCCAGATCCTGTTCAACCTGTTGTCGAACGCCCTGAAGTTCACGCAGGACGGTGCGGTCGCGCTGTCGGTCGCGGTCTCGGCCGACCGGCTGCGGATCGCGGTGACGGACACCGGGATCGGCATCGCGCCCGACCGGCTGGAGGACGTGTTCGAATCGTTCCAACAGGCCGATACCAGCACGACCCGGCGCTTCGGCGGAACCGGGCTGGGGCTGACCATCTGCCGCAACCTGGTGCGGGCGATGGGCGGCGACATTACCGTCGTCAGCGACGAGGGGCGCGGTTCGACCTTCACGCTCGACCTGCCGTTGGTCCCGGTGACGGGCGAAGTGGCGGCGCCGGGCGTACCGGCAGGGACCGGGGGACGACTGGTCGTCCTCGAACGCAATCCGATCGCCCGCGGCATGATGCGGACGCTCTTCGCCGCACGGGTTGCCGCGATCGACTTCGTCGACGATCCGGCGACGCTGCACGAACGGCTGCGGCGGGACGACGTGCGCGCGGTGCTGGTCGATATGGCGTTGCTCGCGGGATCGTCGGAATTGCCGCAGCGTGCGCTGGCCGGGCTTGCGGACGCGGTTCGGCCGGGAAGCGTGCCGGTCGTCGTGATGCTGCGCCCGGGCGATCGGATCGATACGGACGCAAAGCCACTGACTTTGCTCACGAAACCTGTTTCGGCTACGCAACTAATATCCGCATTGTTCGTCCATGAGGATGACGGTGCACATGCGGTTCCCCTTGTGTCCAGTGCGGCATAGCGCGATAGCGGATGCAGCATGAGCAGCGTTGAGAACAACCCGGCCATCCAGGCCCATCGGCCATGAGGATCCTGTTCGTCGAGGATGACGCGATGAACCGTCGGGTCGTCCGCGACATGCTCGATGTGGCCGGGGCCACGATGGTCGAGGCCGATCTGGCCGAAGCCGGCTTGCAGCGTATTGACGAAGAGGATTTCGACCTCGTCCTGCTCGACCTGCGCATGCCTGGCATGGACGGGTTCGAGGTGATCCGCCGGGTGCGGGCGCGAGGCGATGCCAAGCGCGACCTGCCGATCATCGTCGTCACCGCCGACACCGCGGTCGACCTGACCGAGCGTTGCATCGCGCTGGGTGCCGACGAAGTGCTGTTTAAGCCGGTGGCGATGGACGCGCTGTTCGATGCGATCGGCCGCATCCTCGCCCGTCGCGCCGGCGGTGACCTGCTGTTCTGACGTCCGGGCGGGCTCGGTTGCGCGGGGGCGGTGCTGCTGATAGGGGGCAGTCGTCACGCCGCGGCCCTGCTCCGGCGAACCCTGTTCCATCGCGGCAAATGTTTTCCGGAGCCTCACGACTCATGCAGATCATCGTCCGCGACAATAATGTCGACCAGGCCTTGCGCGCGCTGAAGAAGAAGCTGCAGCGCGAGGGCGTGTACCGCGAGATGAAGCTGCGCCGCCATTATGAAAAGCCGTCGGAACGGCGCGCGCGCGAGCGCGCCGCCGCCATCGGCCGCGCGCGCAAGCTGGAACGCAAGCGACTGGAGCGCGACGGGGCCCGGTAGGGCGTTCCGCAGGTTGATGCCTTGCCGGTATGCGATCGGCAGGGCGGCTGGTACCAAGCGATGCGGCACGAGCGCCGCGGCATAAGGGGTTTCGATGTCGGTCACTGCTGTTCCGCTGCGTCCCGTCAAAGGGCGCCATATCACCTGGATCTGGGTCGGGATCGTGCTTGCGCTGCTGCTGGCGGTCGGGTTCGCCTGGGCCGGCACGCGCAGCGGCGCCGATTCGTTCCTGTCGGGCAACGCATCGCGCGCGGGCGTGGTGACGACCGCCAGCGGCCTGCAATATGAAGTGCTGGCCAAGGGCAGCGGCCCGACGCCGACCGATGCCGACGTCACGCTGATCAACTATACCGGAAAGCTGACCGACGGCACGACGTTCGACCAGAGCCAGCGTCCGACGCCGATGTCGCCCAAGAGTGTCGTGCCCGGGTTCGGCGAGGCGCTCAAGCTGATGCCGAAGGGCTCGCGCTATCGCTTCTGGCTGAAGCCGGAACTGGGCTATGGCGCACCGCGCCCGGCGGGCTCGCCGCCGATGCCGGCGGAGATGGAAAAGCTGGCGAAGCAGGTGCTGGTGTTCGATGTCGAGATGGTCGACTTCATTCCCGAAACCGTGCTCCAGCAGCTCCAGATGCAGCAGATGATGCAGCAGCAGGGTGGCGGCGGCCTGCCGCCTGGGGCGATGCCGCCGGGCGCGATGCCGCCGCCCGCCGGGCGCTGAACCGACACGGTTCGATCGAGACGACGGCGTCGGGGTTTCCCGGCGCCGTTTTCGTTTGCCCGGCCGGCATCGCGTTGCCTGCGTCGTTCATGCTATTGCGGCGGCATGTCGTTCGTTTTCCGTGCCCCCAATGTCATCGCAGGTCGATGGCGACGCCATCGCACCACGACGATTGTCGGCGCGCTGCTCGCAATCGGCGCGGCCCCGGCCCCGGTGCCACCTCCCCCCGCCGACGTCGCCACGCTCGAAGCGCTGCGCGCGGCCGATCTGCGCCTTGGGGCGATCGGGTATCGTCTGGCGACGGCGAACGCGCCGCTGTGTAGCGAGCAATCGCCGGTGACCGGCATGATCGTTCACGCGATCGATCAATATGCCGTGGACGAACAGCCGACCGCCCGCACCGTCTTCGGCTTCGCGACCGGGGTAGCGGTCGAGGCCGTCGTTCCGGGCAGCGCCGCCGCCCGCGCGGGGGTGCGCGCCGATGATTCGATCGTCAGCGTCAACGGCCGCCCTGTGCCGGTGGCGAAGGGGGGCGGGCATCTTGTCACGCGCGACGCCCTTGTCGCGCTGCTCGATTCGCAGCCGGCCGATCGCCCGCTGCCATTGGTGCTGCGCCGCGCGGGGCGCGATAGTGCGGTGACGATCCCGGCGTCGCCGGGGTGCAGGACGCTGTTCGAGCTGAAGGTCGGCGACGGGCTCGATGCGGTGGCCGATGGGCGGCTGGTCCAGATATCGAGCCGGTTCCTCGATCGTTTCGCCGATCCGCAACTGGCGGTGGTCGTCGCGCACGAACTGTCGCACAACATCCTGCGTCACCATGACCGGCTGGAAGCGGCGAAGGTCAGTCGCGGGCTGCTGCGTGAACTTGGCCGGAATGGACGCATCTTCCGCTCTACCGAGGACGATGCCGATCGCCTCGGCGTACACCTGTTGCGCAATGCGGGCTGGGAGCCGGCGCTGGCGGTGGCATTCTGGAAGGGGCCGGGCGCTCGCATCGACGGCGGGATCTTCCACAGCCGGACGCATTCGTCGGCCGGACGGCGGGCGGAATTGATCGCGGCGGAGATCGCTGCATTGCCACCGAATGCGCCGGTTCCATATCTTCCGCCGGTTCTGGCGACGCGCGATCGGCCGCTGGAATAGCCTCGCCTGTTGATATCCGTTTGCAACAGTCATCGTATACGCTATCGCTCGAGCGTCGGAACTAAGCGAAAGTTAACCGGTTTCCGGCCAAAGACCCGTCCGGTCGCTGCTCGTCCAACCCCCGCAACGGGTGGTCGCGAAGGGTCGGATTGAGCTTGCAGGCCGCCTGCCGCTGTGCAAAAGGCGGCGTGACGTAGAGTTTTACAAGGGAGTGTAGAAATGGGTTTTGCCAAGAAGATGCTGATCGCGGCCTCGGCCGTGTCGATGACCGTTGCTCCGACGATCGCCAACGCTGCGAACGCTTCGAAGCTGTCCGTTGCCCGCGCTTCGGCTTCGGCCGACAAGGGTGAGAAGCTGGCTGGCGGCGGCATCATCGTCGCTATCCTGGCAGCTGCTGCCGTCGTCGCCGGCATCGTCGTCGTCGCCGACTCGGACAGCGACTCGGACAGCAACTGATTGTTCGCGCGAGAAACCGCGCTGCGATTGGTAGAAAGGGCGCTCCTTCGGGGGCGCCCTTTTTCGTTGAGGTGGATGTGATTCGCGGATCATGATGGCGCGCGTGGTGCCGGACTGGCTTCAGCCGTCGCAGGCCCGCTCATGCACGTCGGATCGAACCTCATTTTGCGAACGTCGGCGTCGTCCAGCGACAGCGCGCGGCAAGAGGCGGTTCAGGCCCCAGCCTTCGCCGGAGCGACGTCTCCGCATCACACTATACGCGGCGGCGGGCTGGCCCGATCAGTCGATGCTTGCGCCGGCCTCTTCGGGAAGCGCAGTAGTCAGGAATCGCTGCACGTCCTCGTGCAGGACCAGCGCGGTCAGGCGGCCGCTACGATAGGCGCCGGTGTCGATCCCGATCCGGTTCGAACGGATATCGGGTTCGGCGGTGACGGTGTGGCCATGCACGACGAAGCGTTCGAACCGCCCGCCATGGTCGAGGAATGGCGCGCGGATCCAGCGCAGGTCCGACGCCTTCTGCTCGTCCAGCGCCACGCCCGGACGAATGCCGGCATGGACCAGCGCATAGTCGCCGATCACGACCTGATCGGGGAGCGTGCGCAGGAAGTTGAGATGCGCGGTCGGGACATGGTCACGCGTCAACTGTCCGACGCCCTTCAGGTCGGCATGTTCATAGGTCGCGGCATCGACGCCGTAGCTTAGCAGCGTTTCCCTACCGCCGGCGCGGGCAAAGATGCCGAGCGCCTGTCGCGCGCCCTCGGCAGCATGCAGCAGCAGTTCCTCATGATTGCCGCACAGGCATGTGACGTCCGCGCTGGCTGTGCACAGGGCCATGACCCGTTCCACGACGCCCCGCGAGTCCGGGCCGCGGTCGATCAGGTCGCCGAGAAACACCAGCCTGACCCGACGGTCGCCGCGATCGGGATCAGCGTCGATCTGCGTCAGCAAATCCTCGAGACAGTCCAGCCGCCCGTGCACGTCGCCGATCGCATAGACGATTTCGCCGTCGGGGATGCGCGGAGCGGATATTGCGGGTTTGCGGAAAAGCCGGGAAAAAACCATGGTGCGCGACCGCGTCTAGGCGAAAGGCGCTGCACGTTCAATGAACCGGGTCGGGGGATGCACCCGGCGCGGGTCGGCGGGCGTTTCGCGGCGGCGTAATGTCGGTTTGCCAATCCGCTACCGGCGCTCTATTGCAGCGCAGCAATTTTCAGGGATGCAAGCGATGACGATCAAGAAGGTTCGCAAGGCAGTCTTTCCGGTCGCCGGCCTAGGCACGCGGTTTCTTCCCGCGACCAAGTCGATGCCCAAGGAGATGCTGACCGTTGTTGACAAGCCGCTGATCCAGTATGCGGTCGAAGAGGCGCTGGAAGCGGGGATCGAGCAGATCATCTTCGTCACCGGCCGCGGCAAGGGCGCGCTGGAGGATCATTTCGACGTTTCCTACGAACTGGAAGCGACGATGAAGGCCCGTGGCAAGTCGATGGCCCTGATCGAGGGTATCCGGCAGAAGCCGGGCAGCCCGGTCTATGTCCGCCAGCAAGAGCCGCTGGGCCTCGGCCATGCCGTATGGTGCGCGCGCGAAATCGTGGGTGACGAGCCGTTCGCGGTGCTGCTGCCCGACGAGCTGATGGTTGGCGGATTCCTGAAGCAGATGGTCGAAGCCTATGAAAAGGTCGGCGGCAACGTCATCGGCGCGCTGGAAGTGCCCGACAGCGAGACCGACAAGTACGGCATCATCTCGCCCGGCAAGCAGGACGGCCCGCTGACCGAGGTCACCGCGCTGGTCGAAAAGCCCAAGGGCAAGGCGCCGTCGAATCTGATGATTCCCGGCCGCTACATCCTGCAGCCCGAGGTCATGCAGATCCTCGATTCGCAGGAGCCGGGTGCCGGCGGCGAGATCCAGCTGACCGACGCGATGGCCAAGCTGATCGGCAACCAGCCGTTCCACGGCTTCACCTTCGACGGCAAGCGCTACGACTGCGGTGACAAGGCCGGCTGGGTGCAGGCGAACATCGCGCTGGCGCTGGCACGGGCCGATATCGGTCCGGCAGTGCGTGCGTTCGCGCAGGACGCGCTGGCGCAGGGCTGAACGGGCAGGGCGGGGGCGTTCCGCTCCCGCCCGCTACAGCGTGACCAGCCGGTCGTCGCTGAGCGTAGCCAGCAGGTCGATCATGCCGCCGGCCTCGACCCCGGCGGCATCGGCCGACAGGCCGGCGAGCGCGAGACCGGTCTGGCACGCGATCAATGCGACGCCGCTGTCGATGGCGATGGCGCGCAATTCGCCGAGCATCGGCAGGCCGGCCGGAACCCGCATGTCTTGTGCCGAAAGCAGCGTCACGGCGCCTTCATGCAGATAAACCCGTGTCGGCGCGCCCAACGCGGCGGCGGCGGCGGCCATGGTCAAGGCGGTGCGGAAGCGGTTGGGGTCGGGGTTTGTGATGAGGATCGTCAACCCGCGCATCGGCATCCGGGATCCTTTGGCAGGGCCAGCGTGCGGAAGCGGAAGGCGAGCAGGTCGGCGACCAGCATCCGTCCTGCCGGATCGTCACCGAAACCGACGATGGCGCGCATCGCCTCCAGCGCCGCCATGCTGCCGATGATCCCGGTCAGCGCGCCCAGCACGCCCTGATCGGCGCAGCTGGCATCGGCACGCGCGGGATCGTCGCCGACGAAGCAGCGATAGCAGGGCAGATGCGCCTCCCACCCCCGGAACACGCCCAGCTGCCCCTCGAACTGGCCGACCGCCGCCGACACCAGCGGGACGCGCGCGGCGATCGCGGCATCGGCGACCGCCAGGCGCGTCGCGAAATTGTCGCAGCCGTCGACCACGACATCGGCACCGGCCAGCAGGTCGGCGGCGTTGCCGGCATCGATGCGCAGCGCATGCGGCTCGACGGTGACGAACGGGTTGATCCGCGCCAGCGCCGCTGCTGCTGCCGCGACCTTCGCCGTGCCGATATCGGTATCGGCGAACAAGGTCTGGCGTTGCAGGTTGCTGGCATCGACCCGGTCGTCGTCGATCACGACCAGCGTGCCCACCCCGGCCGCCGCCAGATATTGCAGCGCTGGCGATCCGATGCCGCCCGCGCCGATCACGACGACACGGGCCGCCTTGAGCGCGGCCTGGCCCGCCCCGCCGACCTCGCGCAGGACGAGGTGGCGGGCGTAGCGGTCGAGTTCGGCATCGGAGAAATTCATTCGACCCAGTCGAACAGCAGCACCGCGCGATACCAGTTGCCGGCATTGACGAAGCGCGGGACCAGGTTGCCGCGGGCATAGCTGACGACCAGCCCCGCGGCATATTGTTCGACCGTCGGACACCGGATCGCGCGCGGGATGGTGGCGCGCACGACATGGTCCTCGCCGATCAGCACGGCGACGTCGACGCGCAGCTGGTTGTTGCCGGCGACCGGGATCGGCCGGGGGCATCCCGCGCGCTTCATTTCGGCAAGGACGAACGCGGTCATCTGCGCGGTCGGGCGCGGGGTGCGGCGATAGGGGAGCGGCGGCAACGCGTCCCAGTCGATCGGCGATCGCACGACCGGGGCAGCCTGCGCATCGGCGGGCGGGGCCGGCGGCGTAACCTGCGACACCTGAAGGCCGAGTCCGAGCAGCACGAGCGCGGTCATCGTCCGGTCGACCCGAAGCCGCCCGCGCCGCGCGCGGTGTCGTCCAGCGCCTCGACCTCGTCCAGCGTCGCGCGCAGGACCGGGGCGGGGACGAGCTGCGCGATCCGTTCGCCGCGGACGACGCGGAACGGTTCCTGCCCGAGATTGGCGAGGATCACCTTCACCTCGCCGCGATAGTCGCTGTCGATGGTGCCGGGCGTGTTGAGACAGGTGATGCCGTGTTTGAGCGCCAGTCCCGAACGGGGGCGGACCTGCACCTCGTAGCCTTCGGGAATCGCCATGGCGAAGCCGGTGGCGACGGCGTGTCGTGCGCCGGGCGCCAGTTCGACATCCTCGGCCGCGACGACGTCCATCCCCGCCGCGCCGGGGGTGGCATAGACCGGGAGCGGCAGGCCGGCACCATGTGGCAGGCGGAGGAGGCGGAGCGCGATCACGGCGTCACCTTCGCAGTCTGCCGCGACATGCCTGCCGGATCGGCGGACATGCGTCGCACGGCATCGACGAGGTCGGGATCGCGCAGCAGGTCGTGGCCGCGCCCCGGCAGCACGCGATAGTCGGTGGCGATGCCGCGCAGCGCCAGCGCCTCGGCATAGGCGCGCGAGAAGCGCTGCGGCGTATCGGTATCGTTCGATCCGACCAGCAGCGCGACCCGGGTCGCGGGCGCCACGCCGCCGACCGTCATCAACGGGTCGAAGCTGGCGACCGGGGTCGCGAAGCCGCCATGCCCCTGCTTCGCGCGATATCTGCGCCATTCGGGCAGCATGCACGGGCACCCGGCCAGCACGACGCCGTCGACCAGTCCGGGGCGGAGGCCGGTCAGCGCCGCCGCCATCGCCGCGCCGCCCGACTGCCCGACGAGGATCGTGCGCGCCTGCGGATAGCGGGCGCGCCACCGGGCGATGGTGTCGGCGACCGCAGCGATCCGTTCGGGCGTGTAGCTGTCGCCGCCGATCCCGCCGCGCATTCCCGGCGAACTGTTGCCCGCCACATCGCGATAGCCCGGGCGCAGCAGCGCCACCGCCCGCGCATGGGGAATGGCATCGGCGATGCCGTGCGCCGCATCCGCGAACGCGGCGGGCACGTCGCCATCGCCATCGGCATGCAGCACCAGCACCAGCGTCCGCACGTCGCGTGCCGAATCGGGGCCGAAACTCTGCGCCGACAAGGAAGACGGCGACGATCCGTGCGTCGCGCAGCCGGCCGCGCCGAGGAGGAGCAGGACGCTAAGCCAGCGCATCGGCGATCCGATCGGCAAGGCGGGCGGCGACGTCCCCCTTGGGCGCATCGGCCCACGGTTCGATGCCGTCGGCGGTGACGAGGTGGACGGCGTTGCGATCACCGCCCATGACGTCGCCCGACACGTCGTTGGCGACGATCCAGTCGGCGTTCTTGGCGGTCCGCTTCGCGGTGGCATGGGCCAGCACGTCGTCGGTTTCGGCGGCGAAGCCGACCAGCAGCCGCGGGCGGCGCGGGGATCGGCCGAGCATCGCGAGGATGTCGGGATTGGGTTGCAGCGTCAGCACGGGCGGGCCGTCGCCCTTCTTCAGCTTGGACGCAGCCGCCTCGACATGCCAGTCGGCGACCGCGGCGACCATGATCGCGGCATCGGCCGGCAGCGCCTGCGCGACGGCATTGGCCATGTCGCGCGCCGATTCGACGTCGATGCGCGTGACCCCGGACGGCGTCGGCAGGTTTACCGGCCCGGCGACCAGCGTCACCCGTGCCCCGCGGGCGGCACAGGCCGCCGCGATCGCGAACCCCTGCTTCCCCGACGATCGGTTGGCGAGATAGCGCACCGGGTCGATCGGCTCATGCGTCGGCCCGGCGGTGACGAGGATGCGCCGTCCGGCCAGCGATTGCGGCGCGGCCGGGGCGGTCATCGCGCCGATCGCGGCGACGATCGCCACCGGTTCGGGCAGGCGGCCGGGGCCGAATTCGCCACACGCCATCGCGCCGTCGTCCGGTTCCATCACGGTCACGCCATCGCCGCGCAGCGTCGCCACGTTGCGGGTGGTGGCGGCATGCTGCCACATGCGCACGTTCATCGCCGGCACCGCCAGTACCGGCTTGTCGGTGGCGAGCAGCAGCGTGGTGGCAAGGTCGTCGGCGACACCCGCCGCCATGCGCGCCAGCAGGTCGGCGGTGGCGGGGGCGACGACGACCAGATCGGCCTGACGGCTGAGCTGGATATGGCCCATCTCCGCTTCGTCCTTCAGGTCCCACAGGCTGGTATGAACCGGCTGTTCGGACAGGGCGGCCAGCGTCATCGGCGTCACGAACTGCGCACCGCCATCGGTCAGGACGCAGCGGACGCTGTGCCCGGCCCCGCGCAGCAGGCGGATCAGCTCGCACGCCTTGTACGCGGCGATGCCCCCACCGACGATCAGCAAGATGCGTGTCATCGCGTGATCCTCTGCACCCGAACGCGCCGTCTGTCGAGCAACGTCCGCGTCAGGTCGCGGGCGGCATCGGGCAGGAAGGCGATGCCGACCAGATAGGCAGGGGCGGCGGCCAACACCCAGTAGAAGGTGTCGGTCCGTGCGAACAACGCGATCGCCGCGGCATAGCCGCCGAACACCAGCGCCGCGCGCAGCCCCAGTGGCCCCGGCGCCGCGCTCCAGCCGACCAGTGCCAGCATCGCCAGCGGCGCGCCGAGCCACCATGGCAGCAGCGTCAGCGCGGTCGAGCGCGCCATGGCGGAGGCGAACAGCCCCGGCCCGTGCAGGCCGCTCCATCCCGGCGACACCGCGTCGAGCGGCCCGGCGATCATCCCGACCGCGCGCGCATGGAGCGACAGCAGCGCGACGAACACCAGCAGCGCCGCGACCCATGCCAGCGCCTCGCGCCGCCGCCCCTCGACCAGCGCCATCGCCAGCATCGCCAGCGCAAAGAGCGCTGCGGTCTCGCGGATCAGCATCGCGCACAGTGCGATCGCCACCGCTTCGATCCAGCGGTCGTCGCGCCGGATCGCCAGCGACAGGGCGATCAGCAACCCGGCCCACAGGTCGTGGAAGTGCACCAGCGACGGCTGGACGAACGCGACCATGCCGCCCGCCAGCAGGAACAGCGCGGTGATGCGCGGGGCGCCCCGCGCGAACCATTCGCCGATCCGCCGGGTCCAGGCGAGGCCGGTGGCGATGGCGAGCAGCACCAGCGCGCCGATCGACACGGCGTCGGGCAACGCCGCCTGTACCACCGCCAGCGTCGGCAGGCGGACGGCGGGGAAGGGGCGCAGCGGATAGCCGCCCGCGCGCAACTCCTGTGCGGCAACACTGTAATAGTCGCCACCGGCGCGCAGGCCATCGACCACTGCGCCGTACAGCCCGAGATCGGTCTGCCCGCTGCCGCGCACGCCACTGTCCTCGCCCGGCTGGACCCATGCCGATCCCAGCAGCAGCGCGAACAGGATCGCGAGCGCGATGGCGATCGCCGGACGCAATGTCGCGAACCGGCTGGACGACGACAGCCATATCGGCGGCCGCGCGCGGATCATCCCAGCAGCTGCATCAGCGCGGCCCCGGCCGTTCCGCTCGCCAGCGCGACCAGACCGTAGCGCCAGCCGCCGCCGACCTTGACCACCGCGATATCGGGCAGCGGCGGGGAGGGGGGGCGCCGCCGGGGCCGGGATAGCGCGCCTCGATATTGCGCAGCAGGTCGGGCAGGCGCGCAAAGGTGCGCAGGTCGGTGATGATCCGGTCGGCGACCATCGCCTCCGGCCCCAGCTCGTCGCGGATCCACCCGCGCACGAACGGCGCCGCCGTTTCCCACAGATTGATGTCGGGATCGAGCGCGGTCGCGACCCCCTCCACCATCACCATCGTCTTTTGCAGCAGCAGCAGGTGCGGCTGGGTCTGCATGTCGAAGTCGCGGGTGATGTTGAACAGCGAATCGAGCATCATGCCGACCGACATGTCCTTGACCGCGAGGCCACGCATCGGCTCGCCGACCGCCCGCAGCGCGGTGGCGAATTCGGCGACATTGTGGTGGGCGGGGACATAGCCCGCCTCGAAATGGATCTCCGCCACGCGCTTGTAGTCGCCGGTAATCAGGCCGTAGAGGATTTCGGCCAGCCACACGCGTGCGCGCCGGTCGATCCGGCCCATGATGCCGAAATCGATCGCGGCGATGCGCCCGTCGGGCAGCGCGAACAGATTGCCCTGGTGCATGTCGGCATGGAAGAAGCCGTCGGCGATCGCCTGTCGCAGGAAGGCGCGCACCAGCCGCGTCGCCATCGCGGTCAGATCGTGCCCGGCGGCGATCAGCGCGGGGCGGTTCGACAGCTTGATGCCGTCGATCCACTGCGTCGTCAGCACCTTCGACGTGGTGCGCTGCCAATCGATGTCGGGAATGGTGAAGTCGGGCTCGGCCTCCATGCCGTCGGCCAGTTCCGACGCCGACGCCGCCTCGCGCCGCAGGTCGAGCTCGCGCGCGGTCCAGCGCTTCATCGTCTCGATCACGAGGCGCGGGCGCAGCCGCTTCAGTTCGCCGCCCATCGTCTCCAGCCGGGCGGCGGCCCATTCATAGGTGTCGATCGCGTCGAAGAACTGCGATTCGACGCCGGGGCGCAGCACCTTCACCGCGACCTGCCGGCCGTCGGTGGTGACCGCGCGGTGGACCTGCGCGATAGAGGCGGCGCCGACCGGCGTCTCCTCGATGGAGGCGAACAGCGCGTCGATCGGCTGGCCCAGCCCCGATTCGATCGCCGGGCGCACCACGCTCCACGGCAGCGGCGGCAGCGCGTCCTGTAACGAGAGCAGGTCCTGCGCCACCGCCTCACCCACCAGATCGGGGCGGGTGGCGAGCGTCTGGCCCAGCTTGATCGCTGCCGGGCCGAGCGCGGCGAACGCCTCGGCATAGCGTGGCGTCGCGGGCACGCGCGCGCCGAACCGGGCAAGGCGCACCACCCGGCGCAACCGCGGCGGGGTGCGCGGATTGCGCTCGATATCGATCAGTGCGCCGTGCCGCGCCAGCGTGCGCCCCCATTTCAGGATGCGCCAGCCATGGGTGAGCGTGGAGGTCATCGCGGCCGTCGCGTGGCGTGCGGCGTCAAATCTTCCACCCGCTATGGATCGCGACCAGCCCGCCCATGATCGGCTCGACGCGCGTCCGGATGAACCCGGCATCGGCGATCATCCGCTCGAACGTCGGCATGTCGGGAAAGCGCCGGATCGATTCGATCAGGTAGCGATAGCTGTCCTCGTCATTCGCCAGCAGCTTGCCGAGCTTGGGCACCAGCCTGTGCGAATACTGATCGTAGACGTCGGCGAACCCCGGCCACGTCACGGTCGAGAATTCGAGGCAGAAGAACCGCCCGCCGCGCCTGAGCACCCGATGCGCCTCGCGCAGCGCCTTTGGAATGTCGGTCACGTTGCGGATGCCGAACGCGATCGTATAGGCATCGAAGCTGTGATCGGCAAAATCCAGCGTCTCGGCATTCTGTTCGGACCAGACGAGGCCGTCGATCCCGCGCTTGGCGGCACGTTCCATGCCGACGCCCAGCATCGCCGGGTTGATGTCGGCAACGGTGATCGCCGCCCCCGCCTTCGCCATGCGGAACGCGATGTCGCCGGTGCCCCCGGCCATGTCGAGGATCGCGTCGTCCCTCTGCGGCTTTACCCGCGCGACGAACCGGTCCTTCCACAACCGGTGCATCCCCCCCGACATCGCGTCGTTCATCAGGTCGTAGCGGGCGGCGACGTTCGCAAAGACGTCGCCGACGCGCCGCGTCTTCTCGTCGGGGGCTACGTCTTCATAGCCGAAGGATACCGTGTCGTTCATGGCCACAGCCCTAGCCGCGCCTTGTGGCGGGAGCAAACCGAACCTAGCTTTCTTTGCGTATGGCCCCGGCTTCGGAACGGTCGCGGCGACAGAAGGATGGCATGCCCGAACTGCCCGAAGTCGAAACCACCGTGCGCGGGCTGACCCCGGTGCTGCACGGCCAGCGCCTGACCCGCGTCGTCGCGAATCGCGCCGACCTGCGCCGCGCCATGCCGGTGGACCTCGGGCAGCGGCTGACCGGGGCGACGGTCACCGGCCTGTCGCGGCGCGCGAAATACGGGGTGATCGACACCGATCGCGGCGACAGCTTCGTCTTCCACCTCGGCATGTCGGGGCGCTGGCGGGTCGATCCGGATGCGCCGCTGCCGCACGACCATCTCGTGATCGACACCGCGGGCGGGCGGCAGGTGGTGCTGAACGACCCGCGCCGTTTCGGTTCGGTCGACCTGATGCCGACGCCCGACCTTGCCGCATGGCCGCCGTTCGCCGCGCTCGGTCCCGAGCCGCTGGGACCGGACCTCACTGCAGAGCATCTCGAACGCCGGTTCGCCGGCCGGATCGCACCGGTCAAGCTGCTGCTGCTCGACCAGCGGATCGTGGCGGGGCTGGGCAACATCTATGTCTGCGAGGCGCTCAACGTCGCGCGAATCGCGCCGACGCGGCCGGCGGGGCAGATCGCGGTCGAGCGGCTGGCGTTGCTGGTCGATGCGATTCGCGGCGTGCTGCTCGCCGCGATCGAGGCGGGGGGATCGACGCTGCGCGACTATGCCCGGCCCGATGGCGAACTGGGCTATTTTTCCAAGCAATTCCGGGTGTATGGCCGCGAAGGCGAGGCGTGTCCGTGCGGCGGCGTCGTCGAGCGCCGGGTCGATGGCGGTCGCTCCACCTTCTGGTGCCGGACGTGCCAGCAATAGTTGACCGCACGTCCCCGACGGTTTAAGGGGCGCACCTTCTCCGGTCGGGTTCTGTCCGATCGGCACCAATCATTTGCGAGAGTCGAGGACGGCATGGCGAATACGCCACAGGCGAAGAAGCGTATCCGGCGCAATGCGCGTCGTGCGGAAATCAATGGTGCGCGCGTCGGCCGCATCCGGACCTTCGTGAAGAAGGTCGAGGCAGCGATCGTCGCCGGCGACCGCGAAGCAGCCACCACGGCGCTCGCCGGCGTCCAGCCCGAGCTGGCCCGTGGCGTCGCCAAGGGCGTGCTGCACAAGAACACCGCGAGCCGCAAGTTCGCACGTCTGACGAAGGCGGTCGGCGGGATCGCCTGATCCGCTGACGCAAGCGTTGACGAACAAGCTGCCCCGTCGACCCCAGGTCGGCGGGGTTTCTTGCGTCCGCCGTCATCGCGTTCCGGGGCGTTTCCGGTTTGTCCCGCGGCGGAAAACCGGTTCCGATCGCAAGGGTCGAATCAACGGTTTCGGGAAATGGCGGAAATCCTTGGATTCTGCCCGACCGGCTCCCGATTACGCCGCTAAGATACTGATAAATAACATCAAAAAAGAAATTCGACGCATTTCTGCGGCCCATGGCCTGTCAACCGTCTTTATTTCGGTTTGATGACTTGATCGACGGCGCTTCCCGTTCCTAAACAGCACTCCCCGGCACCGCTGCGGCGATCCGGGGCCCACGCGAATCTTCGTGTGCGATCCCCGTTTCGGCGGGATCGAGGGGGGATTTTTAGACGACGACGAAACGTGGCGGAGAACCCCGATTCTCCGCACGGGAGAGGTGTGCCTGACGTGACGATGCCGGTGGATCATGGACAGGTGGAGGTTGCGGCGGCATGGGCCCGCGTGCGCCAGAACCTGCGTGCGTCCGCCGGACAGCGGCTGTTCGACCGGTGGCTCAAGCCGATGGAACTGGTCGCCCCCGACGGCGACGGCGTCGTCCGCCTGACCCTGCCGTCCGCCTTCATGACCGATTGGGTCCGCAATCACTATGCCGAGCGCCTGACCCACGAATTCCGCGCACAGCTTCCCCAGGTCCGCGACGTCGTGGTCGAAACCGCCACCGCCCTGCAGGCGCGGATCGTGCCGCCAGCGCCGATGCCCGAAGCGTCCGCCGTGCCGGCCCCGCTCACCGCCGCACCGGCGCCGGCCGTGCCGCAGCGCGCGCCTGCCGAACGCCCGACGTTCGATCCGCGCTACCGCTTCGACCGGTTCGTCGTGTCGGCCTCCAATCGCGTGGCGTTCAATGCGGCGAAGGCAGTCGCCGAACCCGGCGTGCCGCGCTTCAGCCCGCTGTTCCTCCACAGCGGCACCGGCCTTGGCAAGACGCACCTGATGCATGCCATCGGCCATGCGTTTCTCGATGCCGATCCGGCGGCGAGCGCGGTGTACCTGCCCGCCGAGCGGTTCATGTTCGAATTCGTGGCCGCCATGCGCGCGCGCGACACGCACGGGTTCAAGGCGAAGCTGCGCGGCGTCGACCTGCTGATGATCGACGACCTCCAGTTCGTCGCCGGCAAGGACGCGACGCAGGAGGAATGCCTTCACACGATCAACGCCTTCATGGACGCGGGCAAGCGGGTGGTGATCGCCTGCGACCGCTCGCCAGCGTTGCTCGACGGGATCGACCCGCGGCTGCTGTCGCGCCTCGGCGGCGGTCTGGTCGCCGACATCAAGACGCCCGAGACCGACCTGCGCCACGCGATCCTCGCCGCCAAGCTGGCCGAGGTGCCCGGCATCGCGGTGCCCGGGGACGTCGTCGACCTGCTGGCCGGGCGGATTCGCGGCAGCGTGCGCGAGCTGGAAGGCGCGCTCAACCGCCTGATCGCCTATGCTTCGCTGACCGGCGACACGATCGACATGGCGTTCGCCCATGCGACGCTGGGCGAGATGCTGGCAGGGCCGGCGAGGCGCGTCACCATCGACGATATCCAGCGGGCGGTATCGGCGCATTTCGAGGTGAAGCAACTCGATCTCGTCTCGGCGCGCCGCGCACAGGTCATCGCCCGCCCGCGGCAGGTGGCGATGTATCTTGCCAAGCGGCTGACGACCCGCTCGCTGCCGGAAATCGGTCGCAAGTTCGGCAACCGCGACCATTCGACCGTGATCCATGCGGTACGCCGGATCGAGGAATTGCGTGGGGTGGACCGCGAGATCGACACCGCCGTCCGCACGCTGCTGCGCTCGCTCGAAGGCTGAGCGCCCTTTTTCAAGTCCCCCCGTTTGCTTCGAGCGCAGGTTCGAGCCTGTCGAGGACCGAAGTCGAGAAGGGCTTGCCCTGAGCAGCGCGTTCTCGACTGCCGCTTCTCGACAAGCTCGAAGCTGCTCGAACCGAACGGGCTGGAAGGTGGCCGAAGAAGAACTGGTTCACGCGAAGGCGCGGAGGCGCGGAGAGTTGCGCCTCGCAGAAGCGTCCTGCCGCGTCAGCGGCCTTCACACTTGCCCAGTCACAAGCGCAGCCGTCTCCCGATCGCGGAAGGGCTGCCAATATCGCAACCCCTCCGCGCCTCCGCGCCTCCGCGTGAACCAACTTCTTCTTACGTAATGACGTCCGGCTCGTTACGCCCGGTATGCTCCCGGATCGATGCCACGCGCTCCGCAGCCGCGACCAGCGGGGCCAGCGCATCGCCGGTTTCCTGCGCCAGATCGCCATCCGTGGGCGCATAGCGTTCGATATAGACGCGCAGCGTCGCGCCCTGCGTGCCGGTGCCCGACAGGCGGAACACGATGCGCGATCCGTCGGCGAACAGGATGCGGATGCCCTGGTTGCGGCTGACCGATCCGTCGGTGCTGTCGTGATAGGCGAAGTCGTCGGCCTCCGATACCGTCAGGTCGCCGATCGTCGTGCCGGGCAGCGTCGCCAGCCGTTCGCGCAGCGACGCCATCAGCGCATCCGCCCCGGCCTGTTCGACGCCCTCGTAATCGTGCCGTGCATAATAGTTGCGGCCATAGCGCGCCCAATGGTCGGCCATGATCTCCGCCACCGGCTGGCGCCGCACGGCGAGGATGTTGAGCCACAGCAGCACCGCCCACAGCCCGTCCTTCTCGCGGACATGGTTCGATCCCGTCCCCGCACTCTCCTCGCCACAGATGGTGACGAGTCCGGCGTCGAGCAGGTTGCCGAAGAACTTCCACCCCGTCGGCGTCTCGTACAGCGGCACGTTCAGCGCCTGCGCCACGCGATCGGCGGCGGCGGAGGTCGGCATCGAGCGCGCGATGCCGGCGATGCCGTCCTTGTAGGCGGGAGCGAGGTGCGCGTTCGCCGCGAGAACGGCGAGCGAATCGGACGGGGTGACGAAGATGCCGCGCCCGATGATGAGGTTGCGGTCGCCGTCGCCGTCCGATGCCGCGCCGAATTCGGGCGCGTCGTCGGCCATCATCCGGTCGTACAGCTCGTGCGCGTGGACGAGGTTGGGGTCGGGGTGGTGGCCGCCGAAGTCGGGCAGGGGAGTGCCGTTGACGACCGTGCCGGGCGCGGCACCGAGGCGGCGTTCGAGGATTTCGGTCGCATAGGGTCCGGTGACCGCGCTCATCGCGTCGAACGACAGGCGGAAGCCGCCGGCGATCAGGTCGCGGATCGCGGCGAAGTCGAACAGCCCCTCCATGCACTCGGCATAGGCGGCGACCGGGTCGATCACCTCGACGGTCAGCCCGTCGACGGACGTCTCGCCGGGCGCGTCGAGGTCGATGTCCGCGACGTCGCTGATGACATAGCGGTCGATCTCCAGCGTGCGGGCATAGAGCGCGTCGGTGAAGCTCTCGGGCGCGGGGCCGCCGTTCGACACGTTGTACTTGATGCCGAAATCCTCGTCGGGGCCGCCGGGATTGTGGCTGGCCGACAGGACGAGGCCGCCGATCGCACCGCGGGTGCGGATGACGTTCGAGGCGGCCGGGGTCGACAGGATGCCGCCCTGTCCGACGATGGCGCGGGCGAAGCCGTTGGCGGCGGCCATGCGGATCGCGGTCTGGATCACCTCGCGGTTCAGGTAGCGGCCGTCGCCACCGATCACCAGCGTCGCGCCGGCCTTGCCCTCGACGACGTCGAACACCGACTGGATGAAGTTTTCGGCATAATGCGGCTGCTGGAACACCCGCACCTTCTTGCGCAGGCCCGACGTGCCGGGCTTCTGGTCGGTGAAGGGCTTGGTCTGGATGGTGGTGCTGGTCACGAACGGCGTCCCCTGTGGTGGGTGTTGCCGAACGCATAAGGTGGCGAAGGTGTCGCGGCCAACATTAAATCGACCACGACACCCGCATTAAACAAAACAAAAGTTCAAACTTGCAGGCCGAGCGCCTGCTGCGCCGCCAGCAGCGTGGGCCGCGCCAATGCGTCGGCCCTTGCCGCCCCCCGGGCCAGCGTTGCGCCGACCGCCGTCCGGTCGTCGAGCAGCGCCACCAGCCGGTCGCGGATCGGCCCCAGCTTCGCCACCGCCAGATCGGCCAGCGCGGGCTTGAACGCGCCGAACCCCTGCCCGCCGAAGCTGGCGAGCACGTCCTGCGACGTCTCCCCCGACAGCGCGGCAAAGATGGTGACGAGGTTGCGTGCTTCCGGCCGTTCGGCCAGCCCGGCAACCTCCGACGGCAGGGGTTCGGGATCGGTCTTCGCCTTGCGGAACTTGGTCGCGATCTGATCGTCCGAATCGATCAGGTTGATGCGGCTCATGTCCGAGGGATCGGATTTCGACATCTTCGCCATGCCGTCGCGCAAGGACATGATCCGCGGTGTGTCTTCCGGGATCATCGGTTCGGGCAGCGGGAACAGCTCGACCCCGAAATCGAGGTTGAACTTGGTGGCGATATCGCGCGCCAGCTCCAGATGCTGCTTCTGGTCCTCGCCGACCGGCACATGGGTCGCCCGGTACGCAAGGATGTCGGCGGCCTGCAGCACCGGATAGGTGAACAGCCCGACGCTGGCGCCTTCGCGGTTCTTGCCCGCCTTGTCCTTCCACTGGGTCATGCGGTTGAGCCAGCCGACGCGCGCCGTGCCGCCCAGGATCCATGCCAGCTCGCTGTGCGCGGGCACGCGCGCCTGGTTGAACAGGATCGAGCGGTCGGGATCGATCCCGGCGGCGAGCAAGGTCGCCGCCATCTCGATCGTGTTCGACGCCATCTCCTTCGGGTCTTGCGTCACCGTCAGCGCATGGAGATCGGCGAGGAAGAACAGGCAGACATCGTCCGCGCCCATCCGGTCCTGCAACCGCACCCAGTTGCGGATCGCGCCCAGATAGTTGCCGAGGTGGAGATTGCCAGTGGTCTGGATGCCGGAGACGACACGCATGTTGGTTTCCTGTGTTACGCGGCCCGCCGCCGCAGCAGCGCGCGAAGATCGGCCAGCCGGAACGCCCCGGTGGCAAGGCAGGCGAGGCCATAGACGATCGCCCCCGCCCCGACGAGGGCGACCATGCCGATGACGCGGGTCACGACCGCGCCGGTCGTCCATGGCGCGACGAGCGTGTCGGCGAAGAACAGCGCCCCCCCCATCAGCAGCGCGGCGACGGCGAAGCGCGGCAGGCGATGGGTCAACTGCCGGTCGAGCGCGAAATGCCCGCGCCGCCGAAGCGTCCAGTACAGCATCGCGACATTGACCCATGCCGCGATGGCGGTCGCCAGCGGCGGGCCGATATGGGCGATGGTCGGGATCAGCATCAGGTTCAGGACGATGTTGATGGCGATCGACCACATCGCGAAGCGCACCGGCGTCCGCGTATCCTGCCGCGCATAGAAGCCGGGCGTCAGCACCTTGATGAGGACATAGGCCGGCAGCCCCAGCGAGAAGGCGGCGAGCGCCTGTGCGCAGCGGATCGTGTCCTCGGCGCCGAACGCGCCATGCTGGAACAGCGCGCGGATGATCGGTTCGGCGACGGTCAGGAAGGCGATGGTCGCGGGCAGCGTCAGCAACAGCGCCAGTTCGATCCCTCGGTTCTGGGTATCCATCGCCCCGGCATCGTCCTTGCGGTTGAGCTGGCGCGAGATGGTGGGGAGCAGGATGGTGCCGAGGCCGATGCCGATGAGGCCCAGCGGCAGCTGGTTCAGCCGGTCGGCGTAATAGATGTACGAGATCGAGCCGGCATCGAGCAGCTTGCCCGACAGCGCGGTCGAGACGACGAGGTTCACCTGCATCGCGCCGGCCCCGGCGGCGGCGGGCACGATCAGCCGCAGCATCCGGCGGACATCGGGGGTCAGGCGCGGCCGGCGGGGCCGCAGCGACACCCCGGCGCGGCGACAGGCGACCATCAGCCAGCCGAGTTGCAACGCGCCGCCGATCGTCACCGTCCACGCCTGCACCCGCGCCGTCGCATACGGGTCGGGCCCGTGGAAGAAGAGCAGCCCCGCGACCATCGCGACGTTCAGCAGGATCGGGGCGGCGGCATTGACCCAGAATTTGTCGAGCGAATTGAGGATCGCGCCGAGCAGCGACACGATCGAGATCAGCAGCAGATAGGGGATGGTGATCCGCGACAGCGTGACCGCATAGGCGAACTGGTCCGGCGTCGGATCGTTGAACCCGCCCGACAGCAGCCACGTCAGCGGCCATGCGGCGATCAGCATGACGATCGTCGCGGCGATCAGCACCGGCAGCAGCACCGACAGCACGTCGCGGGCAAAGGCGATGCCGGTCGGGAGGCCCTGTCCCTCGGTCGCCTCTTCGCCCTCGGCCACCTTCTGGCTGAACAGCGGCACGAACGCGGCGTTGAACGCGCCTTCGGCGAACAGCGCGCGGAACATGTTGGGCAGGCGGAAGGCGACGAGGAACGCGTCCGACGCGAAGCCAGCGCCGACGAACGTCGCCTGCAACGAGTCGCGGACCAGCGCCAGCACCCGGCTGGCCAGCGTCAGCCCGCCGACCGATCCCAGCGATTTCGCCAGCTTCACGGTGCTATTCCGCGACCTGCCCTAAAAATGTTCAGGCGTGGCCGGCGACTTCGCCCAGCGCACCCTGCTGGTCGGCCTGCTGGATATAGAGCTGCGCGAAGTCGATCGGTTCGAGCATCAGCGGTGGGAAGCCGCCGTCGCGCACCGCATCGGCCAGCACGCGGCGGGCGAAGGGGAACAGGATGCGCGGCGCTTCGCCCAGCAGGAACGGCTGGAGATGCTCGGCGGGAATGTTGCGCAGTCCGAACAGGCCGGCGAACGACAGGTCGACGAGGTACATCACCTGATCCTCGATCTCGGCGCGCGCCTCGATCTTCAGCACGACTTCGTGGACGTCGTCGCCGACCTGGTTGGCGCCGATGTTGAACTGCACGTCGAGCTTGGGCGTGCCCGCGACCTGATACACGCCCGGTGCGCCCGGATTCTCGAACGACAGGTCCTTGACGTACTGGGTGATGACGTTGACCGACGGCTGGCTGTCGTCCCCATTGGCAAAGGCGTCGATGCCGGTGGCGTCGTTCTGATCTTCCATGATAATCCCTGTCCGCAGAGCGGAAAGCTTTGGCGCTTGCCGCGTTGAGATGGCGCGGACTAGCAGCGGCACGACCGCGATTCAACGGGTCGACCGGCCCGGTGAACCAGATGGCCGTCGCACCGTTTGTATCCGCACCCGATCGGTCCTATGTCCGGTCGACGGAAGGAAGTTGAGGCATGGTGGTTTTTGTCGTCCTGCTCGCGATGGTCGCAGCGTTTCTGGCCATGCGGCTCTATGCCGTGCTGGGAAAGCGGACCGGCCATGAACCCTTGCCGCGTGCCGCCGAGGAACGCGTCGGTGCGCCGCCGCCGGCCCGCACCATCGAGGTGCCGCCGGAAACGCGCGTGCCGGGCCCGCGTCATGTCGAGAGCGGGGCGGAGAACGGCCTGCGCGCGCTGATCGCCGCCGACCCCGGCTTCGACGTCGCGCAGTTCATCGACGGCGCCAAGTCCGCCTATCGCATGATCCTCGAAGCCTTCTGGAAGGGGGACGAATCGACACTCGAATGGCTGACCGAGCGTGAGGTGCGCGATGCGTTCGTGCAGGCGATCGCCGAGCGCAACGCGGCGGGCCATGTCCTCGACAACCGGCTGGTGACGATCGAGCGTGCGGTCGTGACCGAGGCGTCGGTCGAGGGCGGCGTCGCCCGTATCGCCGTCCGCTTCGATGCCGATATCGCCGCGATCACCCGCGATGCCGATGGCACGATGATCGCCGGGTCGCTGTCGGACGCGGTCGAGACGCATGACGTGTGGACGTTCCTGCGGGTGCTCAAGAGCGGCGACCCGAACTGGAAGCTCGCCGACACCGACGAAGCCTGACGCCGATGCGACAGGGGGGGATGGCGGCCGTCGCCGCGCTGCTGCTGGCCGGCTGTTCGAACGCGATCGTGCCGCGCGGTGCCGAAAGCGCCGCGTCGCTGCCGGCACCCGCGCGGGCACAGCCGGTACGGACCACGCCGACCCGGCCGCTGCCGGTGCGCCAGCCGACCGCCGCCGTTCCGCTGCCGCCGATCACCGGGGTCGGTACTGCCGACGGCGCGACGACCGCGGCGGCGGCCGGCGTGGTTGCCGGACCGACAATATCCTCGCTGCCGATCACCGAGGACGTCGCCGCGCGTGCGCTGGCCGCGTTCCGGATCAGCTGTCCCTCTGTCGTGCGGCGCACCGACCCGACCGGGCTGACCCGCGGTTCCGATTGGCAGCCGGCGTGCGACGCGGCGCGCAGCGTGGCGTCGGGCGGGGCGCGGGCGTTCTTCGCGCGCTGGTTCGAAACCGCGCAGGTCGGCGACGGGAAGGCGTTCGCCACCGGCTATTACGAACCCGAAATCCATGGGTCGCGCACGCGGCGCAGCGGGTATGAAACGCCGATCTACGGCGTGCCCGGCGATCTGGTCGAGGTCGACCTCGGCCTGTTCTCGACCGACCTGAAGGGCAAGCGGATACGCGGCCGGGTGGATGGCACGGCCTTCGTCCCCTATTTCGATCGGACCGCGATCGAGGAAGGTGCATTGGCCGGGCGCGGGCTGGAAATCGCATGGGCGGCCGATCCGGTCGAGATGTTCTTCCTGCAGGTGCAGGGGTCGGGCCGCCTCCGCCTGCCCGATGGCGGAGTGATGCGGATCGGCTATGCCGGGCAGAACGGCCGCGACTATACCGGCATCGGCAAGCTGATGCGCGACCGCGGGCTGGTGCAGCCGGGGCAGGCGTCGATGCAGGGGCTGATGGCGTGGCTGCGCGCCAATCCCGAACAGGGGCGCGCGATCATGCGCGAGAACAAGAGCTTCGTGTTCTTCCGCGAGCTGACCGGGGCGGGGCCGCTGGGCGCGATGGGGCTGCCGGTGACCGGCAATGCCAGCGTCGCCGTCGACGTCCGCTTCGTGCCGCTCGGCGCGCCGGTGTTCCTGTCGATGGACCGGACCGACGCCAGCGGCCTGTGGGTCGCGCAGGATACCGGCGGCGCGATCAAGGGCACCAACCGCTTCGACACCTTCTGGGGCGCGGGCGACGAGGCGCGGGCGATCGCGGGCGGCATGAGCGCGCGCGGCACCGCCTTTCTGTTGCTGCCGATCGGCACCGTCCAGCGGATCGCGGGTGGCCGGGCGACGCCTTGATCCCGGTGAGGCGGCGCTGTGGGCGCGGGTGGTCTCGGCGGTAAGGCCGCTCCACCCCGCCCGTGCCGTTCCGGTCGCCCCGTCCGCGCTGGAGAAGCACGGCGCGCCCGCACCCAAGCCGGTGCGCGCGCGCCCGCATGCTGCACCGCCGGCCCCGGCCAGGGCGCGGACGCCCGGCCCGACGCTCGACGCCAGTTGGGACCGGCGGCTGTCGCGCGGGCTGGTTAGCCCTGAATCGACGATCGACCTTCACGGCCACACGCTGCAATCGGCGCATCTGCTGCTCGACCAGCGGCTGGGGCAGGCGATCCGGCAGGGCGATCGGGTGGTGCTGCTGGTGACCGGCAACCCGCCGCGTCCCGAGTCGGAACGGCCCCATGCCCGCGGCGCGATCCGCGCGGCGGTCGGCGACTGGATCGTGGCGGGGCGTCATGCCGACCGGATCGCCTCGATCCGTCCGGCGCATCCGCGCCATGGCGGGCAGGGGGCGCTGTACCTTATCCTGCGCCGTTCGGGTTCGTAGCGCCCGCGATTGCTGCATAGCAGCAAAATGTCATGGTTTTCAGGCGCTCCTTCCTGTAGGTGCGGCAGATCATCGCCTGTGTCGCGACCGTCGCTACTTGGAGAAACGTCGATGCCTGCTCCCATTCTCGTCACCGGGGTCGCCGGTTTCATCGGCCATGCCACCGCCCACCGCCTGCTGGCGCGGGGCGAGACCGTCATCGGCGTCGATATCGTCAACGACTATTACGACGTGGCGCTGAAGGAAGCGCGGCTGGCGACGTTCGACGGGCAGGCCGGTTTCACCTTCCACCGCGCCGACATCACCGACAGCGAAACGATGGCGCGTCTGGTCCGCGAGAACGGCGTCGACCGGGTCGTGCATCTCGCCGCGCAGGCCGGGGTGCGCTACAGCATCGACAATCCGTTCGCCTATGAACGCTCCAACCTTGCCGGCCATCTTTCGATCATGGAAGCCTGCCGTCACGCGCCGGACGGCTTCGCCCATCTGGTCTATGCGTCGTCCAGCTCGGTCTATGGCGACAAGCCGATCGGCACCGCCGGCTTTTCCGAGGACGAGCCGGCAGCGGCGCCGGTATCGCTCTATGCGGCGACTAAGCGCGCCTGCGAGCTGATGAGCCAGTCCTATGCCAAGCTGTACGGCTTTCCGCAGACCGGGCTGCGCTTCTTCACGGTCTACGGCCCGTGGGGGCGTCCCGACATGGCCTATTTCAGCTTCACGCAGAAGATCATGCGCGGCGATGCGATCGAGGTGTTCGGCGAGGGGCGCATGGCGCGCGACTTCACCTATATCGACGACATCGTCGACGGGATCGTCGGCGCGCTCGACCATCCGCCGGAGCGCGGCGTCAACCGCATCCTGAACATCGGCGACAGCCACCCGGTCGGGCTGATGGAGATGATCGAGACGCTGGAGGAGTCGATCGGGCGCAAGGCCGAGAAGATCATGCGTCCGATGCAGCCCGGCGACGTGACCGCGACCTATGCCGACGTGTCGCGGCTGAACGCGGTGTGCGGCTATCGTCCCAAGGTCATGCTGAAGGAAGGCCTGGGCAAGTTCGCCGACTGGTATCGCGACTTCTACGGCGCGTAGCCCGGCTGATATTCGATCCGCGCCCGCGCGCGGAGCCGGGCGATGCGCCGGGCATCGCTGCGTGCGCGGATCGCCCGTTCCAGTTCGTCGCGGGCGACGGCGGCGCGCCGGGCCGGCGGCACCGGTGCGGGCAGGGTGCCCACCACGTCCTCGAGGATGACTTCGCCCGCCCGGTCCGTGCGCAGCGGCGGGCCATCGACCGTGCGCGCCAGTGCCGCGTGCCGTGCGGCGGACAGGGTCAGGCTGTCTTCGGACACCCGCTCCCGCCGATAGCGGCGACCATCGGCGTCCAGCCGCGCCGCAACCGCATCGATCGAGCCCCGCAGGTCGATCGCGCCGTCGGTGCCGGCAAGGCGCAACCGATCGATCGTCAGCACCTGTCGGCCGGCATAGGCTCCATCGCGGCCGGCGGCGTGGCGGGCGATGGCCGCTGGCGTCGGCGACAGCCGGGCGGCGTCGCGGTTGCCAAGAAACTGCACCAGCCGCTGTTCGCGGTCGCGCCGGATCGCGGCCAGATATTCGGGCGTGGTGTCGATGCCCTCCTGCCGGGCGGCATGGGCCAACAGTTTGCGGGCGACCACCGCTTCGACCAGCGCCTTGCGGTAACGCCCGATATCGACCCCCGGCGGGAGGGCGCTGGATTGCAGTTCGATGAGGAGGTCGCGTCGGGTGATTTCCTCGCCCGCGACGCGGGCCACCACCTGACCGTCCGGCGGGCCGGGATCGCAACCCGCCGCCAGCAGCAGCAGGGCCGCAGCGACGCCGCGCCGGGTCACGCGGCATCCCCGACCAGCCGGGCGCGGGTCATGGGATCGACCGCCACGAGCAGCGTCGCCACGAATCGCCGTAACTGGTCCAGCGCGGTCGCCGGATCGTGATCCTCGACCGACACCCGGACCAGCATGCCATCGGGCCGTTCGCCCGACAGGTTGGCGCGCAGAATGTCCAGTTTCTCCGCCAACGCCGATGTCGGGAAGCGTTCGCCGATCCGGGTCCAGTACAGGACCTGTTCGATCCGGTCCTGCCGCGTGGCGGTCAGCAGCGTCGCCGGGACCGGGGCAACCGCGCCCGGACGCGCATCCACCTGTCGCGTCGCTGCGATATGGTAGCCGGCCGCTGGATAGCAGGCGTCGGGCCGGTGCAGCGCAAGGCCGGCATCCTGCGCCGCGCCATAGGCGACCACCAGCATGACCGCCGGCCGCCCGGCGGCGACATAGCTGCGGGTCAGCACCTGATCGTAGATCCGCTGGCTGGTCTCACCCGCATCGGGCAGGACGAGCGCGATCGCGCTGTCGTAGCGATAGGGGCCGAGCGCCAGCGGGATCGCGCGCAGCAGGTCGATCGTGGCGGCGGGCGCATTGCTCGGGCGCAGGGCGTTGGCGACCCCCGCCGTCGCGAGGAGGGCCGTCCCCAGGATCAGCTGTCGCCGGTCGGGACGCGGCACGACGCTCACGCCGGCGTGCCCCGGCGCTTCGTCAGCGCGGCGGCGGCGAGATCGAGCGCCACGAGGCTGCCGAGCATCGTCGCGAACATCACCATGCCGATCGCATCATGGAACACCCCCTGCGCCACCGCATCGCCCCAGTGGCGGGTGACCAGCATCAGCAGCACGACCCGTAACAGATTGGTGAAGACGGCGACGGGAGCGAGCATCACCGCGAGGAAGATCGCGCGGCGCAGATGGTCGCGGTGACGCAGATAGATATAGAAGCCGCCGATCGCGACGAGGCTGAACAGCGAGTTCATGCCGGCACAGGCATCGGCGATCAGCAGCTCGTACTGGTCGATGTACAGGGTCGTCCCGCCATAGGCGACATCGTATCCCGCCCAGGACAGCAGGTCGACCGCGCTGCCCGACAGCCATAATTTGCGGGCATGGGTCAGCGGACCGACGATCGCATAGGGAATGGGGACGAGGAACAGCAGGTAGAGCAGCGGGAACCACAGGCGGCGCACCGCCGCGCCCCCGGCCACCGCGTAGAGGATGACGGCCAGCGCCCCCAGGCTCCCCGCCCAGTCCACCCACAGATTGCCGGTCACCCGGCCGAAGACGACCGCAAGTGCCGCCGGCAGCAGGGCTGCCGCCACGATACCGGGTCGTCCCGGCATGGTTCGCAGGCCGCGTGCCTCGTGCGCGAGGAGCCACGCCCCGCTCGCCAGGATCAGGGGCCCCTGCGCGCCCTGCTCGGTCGACCAGCTTTCGCGGACCATCGCCACCGCCACCGGCAGCAGGAACAGGACGATGGCGATCGCGAGGAACCAGTATGTCGCGGACACGCGCCAGCCCCGCCATCCGTTGCGCCGGGCCGCGGCGGCGGCATCGTCGGGGATCGCCGGAACGCGAACGGGGAAAAGCGCGTTGGTCATTGTCAGCGTGGTAGACTTTGCGGACGGTAAGCGCAAAGCTCCGTCCCTGCCCGGCGGATCGTCGGGCCGGGATCAGGCGACACAGGGGGGATTGCGATGCGTGGCTGGTTGAAATCGCGGATGCCACGCGTCGATCGTCCCGTCCTCGCCCGGATCATGACGTTGTGGGTCCTGGTGGTACTGCTCTATTTCCTCTGGGAGATGCTGCACTATGCCGGCCTGTATGCCACGCTGGCCGAATGGCAGTTCGACCAGTTCGGCCAGTTCGCGCCGACCCTGACCTTCGTGCTGCCGGTTTTGCTGTTCGGATCACCGGCGTTGCTGTTGCTGCGGGACCGCCACCAGCGCGACGATCCGCGATACGCCGACCGGTCCCCTGTCGCCGCCGCGCGGATCAGCGCGATCCGGTTTCGCCAGTTCCTGTTCGTGTTGGCCAGCGCCTTGCTCAGCGCCGCGCTCGTCATCGCGCTGATCGCCCTGACGCGGACGGCGGATCGTCGGTCGGACCGGGTCGTCACTCCCGATCCGGTGAGCGTGAGCCGGGTCGACAGCGGGGCCGCGACGTTGCGCGGGACGATCCTGTACGACCGAACCGCCGCCTATGCGCAGAACCTGCTGGTAACGCGGCGGGGCGTGCGGTTCGCGCCGATCGTCGCGGCCGGAACGGACCCCGCGACGCCGCAGATCGCCTATTTCGTCGAGTTGGAGCCGCGCGACCAGGCGCGCATGTTGCCGAACGCGCAGGTGGAGGACCGGACCGGCACGCTGGTCCGCAACAACCTGCCGGGATCGATCGAGCGGCTGTATCGCTATGCCGGGTTGCAGGTCACGCGACCCTATTATGTCCTGTACAACTCGACCCGGACGATGCGCGCACCCTATTGGGTGGTCGCGGTACAATTGACGCTCGCCGGGCTGGTGATCCTGATCGCCGGATTGTTGCAGACCGTGCACCTGCGTCGCACCTTCGGTTCCGCCGCTCCGGTCGGAAGCACGGCACCGGCGAGTTCCTGATCCGACAGGGCCGACCGGCATCAAGCCACTAACGGAGATGGCGCAGGCCATCGCCTCTGCCATCCCGGACTACGGACACTGTCGATCGACGCTCGAACCGCATCGATTGGCCTTGGCATCGTGGCCGATGCCGCCAGCGCGAAGCTGGTTAACCGGTCCTGCACCAGTTCCGCAAACGGTCGCGTAAGCCGTAGCTGCGATACCGGTCGGCATGTTCGCCAATGCCATCCTTCGTGCAGCGGTGCTTTCCGGCATCGCCACCGCCAGCATCGCCACCCTCGGCGAATCGGACCGGCTGGGCTTCGTCCCGGCAGCCGAGGGGATCGCCGCCGCGGCGGTTCCGATCATCGCGACCCAGCCGTCGTCGCCATCGCCGCCGCTGCCGATGACCGAACCGGCCAGCCTGCGGACCGATCGGCATAGCGACGGATTATTCTATGTTCAGGCGAAGGTGAACGGAAAGCCGATCCGCTTTCTGGTCGATACCGGCGCGTCCTATATGGTCCTGACCGATGCCGATGCGCGATCCGCCGGCATCGTGATGGATCGTGACAAGTTCGTCGGGCGGGTCAGCACCGTCGGCGGCGATGCGGCGATGGCATGGACCAGACTGGAGCGGATCGAGCTGGCCGGGCATGACGTCCGGGGGTTGAGCGCGGTGGTCGTCCGCGACGGGCTGGGCGTATCGCTGCTTGGCCAGAACATGCTGGCCAAGCTGGATTCCGTCACGCTCACCGCAGGCAAGCTGCACCTGCGGTAAGCGGGACGCGCGCCGGATCAAGCCGTCGCGGTACGCCCGGTCACAGCGCGCGACGACCCGTTGCGCTGTCGCCGCAGGATACCGCCGATAAAGGCGAAACCGAGAATCATCATGGCCCAGCTGGCCGGTTCGGGAACGGCGCTGACCGGCGGCGTTACCGGACCGCCCGGCGTGGTGCCGCCCGGGGTGGCGCCGCCACCGCCCGGCAACGATCCGCCCGGGCCGGGCAGGGTGCCGCCCGGTCCGGCGCCGGCCCCGCCGGGGGCGCCCGCGCCGCCGGGGATCGAGTCGCTGGGAAGATTGCCGACACCCTGCGGCGCCGGGCCAGCGCCGGTCGCGCCATCGGGAATGCCGCCCGGCGCGCCGCCGGTCGCCGCCGGATCACCGGGCTGCGGGATCGCACCGAACGCCTGCGGAAACGGATCATTCCCGCCGGTGCGGCGCAATCCGCCCTGGCCACCGGGACCGCCAGGGCCGCCGGTCGGCGTCAGCATCGCATAGGCGGTCGGCGCGAATCCGGCAAAGGCGGGATCGTCGGCGAGGGGGCTGAACAGCGCGCGTTCGGAAATGACGGTGCCGCTCGACAGGGTCAGCACGCTGACGACCCCGACCATCATCCAGCGGCGCCACCGATCCTCGGTGCGCAGGGTTACAATTTGTTCGCTCACGGCAAATTCCTTTACAAACCACTAATCGCACAAGGCCGAAACGTTTCCAACGGGTAACGCGCGCGAATTCGGCGGCGTCCCGTTCCGGGGCATGTCGTTGTGCCGTTTACTTTCCGGCGAGGGTCGCCGATGGTCGCGGTGATGGAGCCACGCCACATCCCGTCCCCACGCCCGCGGCGTTTCATCGCCGGGATCGTCGCGCTCCTGCTCGCCGGATGCGCCGGTGGCGGCGGCGATGGACGAATCGACGACGATGAAGCGATGGTGCGGTCCGTGCTGATGCTGATGGTCGCCCGCAACGGCCCGGTCTGTACCGACCGGACCACCGATGGCGACTCGCTGAGCGTGTTTCGCGAGATGGCGCGCGCGCCGCGTGGCTCGCGCGCCGATCTGCGCTGGTTTCCGCCGACCGGGCTGAAGGTGCCGATCGGCGAACCGACCCCGCCGGCCGTGCGAAACCGGTCGGACGCCTTGCCGCCGATGGTGCAGCAGACGCTGAACGGCGCGGCGACCCGGATGGCGCGGCCATGGGCGGATATCCGTCGCCGGCTGACGCTGACCGCAGACGCGCTGCCGCCGGGCGTCACCGCGCGTTGGTGGGTCATCAACCGCCTGCGCCGCTGTACGCCGCGTTTCGGCGTGCGCGATCCGGTTCGCTATGGCGATATCGGATTCGTGACGGTCGAGGCGAATCACCACGGCGCGCTATATGCGCTGCAACGGCGGCAGGGCCGGTGGACTCCGGTCGCCGAATGGTCGAACTGGCTGTATTAGCAGCGCGGGACCGGTCGCCGGATCGCGTCAGTCCCGGCCGAACGGGCGCAGGACGATCGCCACATAGGCGATCACGGCCCCCACAAGCAGCGTCGCCCATCCGGGCTGGTCGTGGTTGCCCAGATAGTTGGCCAGCGCGCAGCCAAGCGCGGGCGGCAGATAGTGCAGCATCGTATCGCGTGCCACCGGTGCCCCCGAGCGTTGCAGGAACAGGATCACGATCGCCGCGAAGACGGCCATCGTGATCCAGTCGAACGGGGTCGTCATCCGCGTTCCGGTCCCGGTGTGCGCCGGACCGTCACCGCGTCAGAAGGCGTAGGATGCACCGACCGTCGCCACGAAATCGTTGAAGTTCGGCCGGATCGAACCGCTGCTGGTCCGTTTCGACGCGGTCAGCCGCAACGTGCTGCGGATGTTGCGGCTGATGAAATAATCGGCCCCGCTGCCGATCGAATAGAGTTCGTCGACCCGCGTCGACGAGCGATAGTCGGCGGTGGCGTAGCGCGCCTGTGCCAGGAGCAGCAGGTTGCGCAGCAGTTCGTGATCGACGCGCAGGTCGAAGCTGGTGATGATGTAGTTGAGGTCGTCGCGCAGGGCGCTGGTCTGGAGCGAACGCTCGCCCGACACCGTGACGGTCGTCAGTTCGGTCGGCAGCCATTCCACCCGGCTGCTGAGCGCGAGGCCGGTCACGTCGCGGACCAGCGGGCTGCGGAAATTCTGGTGCAGCACGCCGGCGGCCAGTTGTCCGCGAATGAGCGGCGACAATTCGCCGCGCACGCCGACCAGGATCTGCGCGCCGTCGCTGTCGACGGTCGGCAGGCCCGCGACCGGCGCGCTGCCGCGCCGCCGGTCGAGGGTGACCGACGAGAACACGGTCTGCGCCGCCCGCAGCTGATAGCCGACATCGGCACGCAGTTCCCAGCGATCGGCATCGCGGAACCCCAGCGCCAGCGGGGTGCCGTCGATCAGCGCATTGTCTTCATAGCTGCGCCGGGTGTAGGTCGCGCCGACCCGGCCGAGCAGCCGTCCTTCGCCGACGATGCCGGTCAGCGACCCGATCGTCTCGTCATAGCGCAGCGGACGTTCGGTGTTCGGAATTTCGCCGATATTGGCGCGGTCGACGATCACCCGCTGGCGTACCGCCACCGCTTCGAGCGCGTTGCGCCCGACGATGTCGAGCCGTCCGGACCCGGCGAGGCGATATTCGGTGCCGCCCTCGGTGCCGTAGGTCGCATATTCGCTCTGCGACAGGCGCGCATCGAGGCCGAGCTGGTGCCGGTTCCAGTCCGACCGGGCACGCACGGTCCCGGTGACGGTGCCGAACGCATCGCCGAGCGCATTGCTGGTCGCGAACACATTGGCATCATAGCCAAGGTCCAGCCCGACCGTCGGATAGATGCGGAAGCTCCCCGCGCGCAGCCCCGGCGCGGTGAATTCGGGACGCGACCGGCCGCGTACGGTGGTGCCGAGGAACCGCGTCGAGTCGATCGGGATCAGGCCGGTCTGGATCGGTTCGGCCTCGCGCTGTTCGGCCAGCGCGCGATTGACGTCGTTCAGGCCGGGCGCGGTCCCGTCGGCGGTCGTTTCGGTGCTGACGCCGGCCTGCCCCTCCTGCGCGGTCGGTGGCGCGGGTTCGGGGGTGCGGCCCGGCACCACTACTTGCGGATCGGACGGCGGCGTCTGCGTCGTCTGCGCGTCGGCGACGCCGGCCATCAGCCCTGCGGCCACGACCGACAATCCGGCCCATCGCGTCTGCCCGAACTTACCCATGGTTCCCCCGATACGCTGATTCATATTCTTTTCCCTGTCGATGCTCTGCCCGCATCGTCGCGACAACGCAACGCGCGAAGCGGCATTGGGTGGCCACGCTCCGGTCGGGAGGATGCAGGACCGGCGTGGACATCGCGCGCGCCTTGGGCGAATAGGCGGTCGCCGTGTCGATCGGGGCTGGTGCCTCGCGGGGGAAAGCCATGCGTCCAAAAATCTCGTTCGTCATCAATTCCCTTGCCGGCGGCGGGGCGGAACGCGTCATGACGACGCTGCTCACCCATTCGCGATCGCGGATGGCGACGCACGACATCGAACTGGTCCTGCTCGACGACGAGGCGGAGGCCTATGCCCTGCCGGACTGGTTGCCGGTGGTGCGGCTGCGCGGCGGGGGCGGGCTGGCGGCGAGCCTGAACGGGCTGACCCGGCATCTGCTGCGCCGGCGGCCCGACGTCACGCTCAGCTTCCTTACCCGCGCCAATATCTGCAACGCCGTGGCGATGGGCATCCTGCGCCGCCCGTTCCTCGTCAGCGAGCGGGTCCATACCTCCGCCCATCTGAGCGACGGTGGCGGCGCGCGGGTCATCAAGGCGATGGTCCGCCTCGCCTATGGCCGCGCTTCGCGGGTGATAGCGGTGTCGCAGGGTGTCGGCGACCATCTGGTCGAGGCATATGGCGTCCGCGCGGACCGGGTCCTGGCGATCGACAATCCGTTCGACCTGTCGCGGATCGCGCGGATGGCGGCGGAGCCACCGGCGTGGCGGCCCGATGCGCCCTATCTGCTGGGCGTCGGGCGTCTCGCGCCCAACAAGAATTTCGCGTTGCTGATCCGGGCCTATGCCGCGGCGCGCCCGCAACAGGATCTGGTGATCGCCGGTGAAGGCGGCGAGCGTGACTCGCTGCTGGCGCTGGCAGCCGAACTGGGCGTGGCCGACCGGGTGCACCTGCCCGGCTTCACCGCCAATCCCTATGCGCTGATGGCGGGGGCCGATTTCTATGTCCTGCCGTCGAACGCGGAGGGATTTCCGAACGGCCTGGTCGAGGCGATGGCGGTCGGCCTGCCGGTCCTGTCGACCGATTGTCCGTCGGGTCCCTCGCACATCCTGCGCGCGCAGGCGACCGACGGCCTGGTGGTCGCGCCGCACGGGCTGCTGGTGCCGTGCAACGACGTGGCGGCGATGGTCGCGGGCATCCGCCATATGGGCGATGCGGCGGAGCGTACGCGGCTGGGCACGCTGGCATCGGCGCGCGCTGCCGATTTCGACGTCGCGGCCGTCGCGGATCGTTACTGGGCGATCATCGACGAAACCCTGCCGGATGCGCGCGGGCGCTGATCGGCGGTTTCGTCCGGCAGATTGCGTGGCCGGCCGGTTCAGAATTCCAGAAACTGCGACGCCGCGGCGATGAACGCGCCACCCGCACCGGCGGCGGCGATCGTGATGAGCGACGCGCGCGTCCAGCCCCGCATCCCATAGGCCGGGGTCGGCGCGACGGTATCGGCGAAGAAGCTGCGAATCACGTCCTCATCCTGCCGGAACGGCAGGATCTGGGCAGAGCGGCCGCGCCGTCGCTTCGACGGTTCGGCAGCGACTGGCGCGACGGGGGTGTCGACCGCCGGCGGTGCGGACGGGGGCACCTCCATTTCGGGCAGTGCGGACATGGCGACTAAACTCCTGATACATGGCCCGGCGGTCGGCCTTCGATTTCGCGAGCGACTATATCGCAATCGCGCGTAAATAATATGTTGCGTATCGTAAGGGCGGCGACGAAACGCGAAGCGAATTTCGTGGCCGGCATGTGCCTGCCGGCGGTAATGAGGGAATCGCATGGACCCGTCGATGCTTAAGCCGGAACGGGCGATTCCGCTCTACGGCCTGATACCCACGACCCTGTTGCTGCTGGTGCCGCTCGTCATCGCGCTCGTCCGCGTCCGCTCGACGCCCGGGCGGTTCGTGATCGGCGCGGTATGGCTGCGGCTGGTGATGGACGCCTATGCGCCCTACACCACGCCGAAGATCGCCGCGGGGCTGAGCATCAATGCCGTGGTGTCGATCCTGGTGGTCGTGGTCGGGCTGTTCATGGTCGGGGTCCGCTATCTGCGGCTGGTGTGGATGGTGCCGATCTACGCCCTGGTCGCGATCATCGCCCTCAGCGCCTTCGTCAATCGCGTGCCGATGGAGATGGTCGAGCAGGTAACGAAGTTCGCCTATCTGGTGCTCATCATCCTCGGCACGATGCGCGGTGCGCAGGACATCACCCCGCCACGCATGGCGGGGGCGCTGATGGTGGCCTATCTGCCGCCGCTGTTCTTCCTCGTCACCTCGATCGCGCTCGGCATCACCAAGCAGGGGGAAAGCGACGGGTCGGTGTCCTATGTCGGCGGCTATACCCACGAATCGGTCTTTTCGATCGCCCTTGCCGGCGGGCTGATCGCGATCGCGCTGGCGACGACGGTACGCGGGTGGATCCGCGTGGCGATGACGGTGGCGATCATCGTCGGTATCGGCCTTGCCAATTACCGCACGACCGCGGTCGCGATGCTGCCGCTGATCCTGTGGCTGGCGCTGGTGGCGCCGCTGCGCACGCTCAGCCCACGCAGCCGCCCGCTGGCGGTGACGGCCGGCGGTCTCGCCGCGCTGCTGGCCATCATGTCGGTGAACGTCGATCTGGGCGCGCGCGTGCAGTCCGTGGTCGATTTCGCGTCCAACCCGACCGACTTCATGCGCCCGGTATCGACCTTCACCCGGCAGGAACGCAGTACCAATTCGGGACGCGCCTATGTCTGGGCGCAATATGCCGAGGCGTATGCCGAAAGCTCGCCGGTGGCCAAGACGATCGGCCACGGGCCGGACAGCTGGGAACTGGTGTTCAGCGTCTATGCGCAGAATACCATATTGTCCTACCTCTTCGAATTCGGTGCGCTGGGCGCGATCGCGGTCTGCATCCTGTGGCTGACGATGATGCTGCCGCTGCTGTCCGTGCCCCGGTCGGTACGCATGCCGCTGATCGCCATGCATGGCGGCTTCCTGATCCTGAACCTGAGCACGATGCCGCTCTGGCAGATCGAGGGCGTGCTGATGTACGGGGTGATCTGTGGCCTGACGCTGGCCTATGCCTATCAGCAGCAGGCCGTGCGCCGCCTGCCCCGGCCACTGCGCGGCGAACCGGATCGATCCGCCGCGCTCGCGAGTTGAACCCGCCCGATCGCAGTCCACCGTCGTTACCCCGGACCTGTCGGGCCCGGGTGACGACAGGGCGAGCCTAGCGCCGCATGGAGCGATAGACGTTCATGACGTCGATGCCATGGCGGTCGGGGCTGAGTTCCGCGTGGATTTCGCGGCGACGCTCCGGCGGCAGCCGGACGGCATCGGGGTTGGCGAGCACGTCGCGACAGACGGCGGCATAGGCATCGGCATCGGCGGGGATCGGCAGCACGCGCCCGCCGCCCCACCGGGCGTGGATTTCGGAATGGCCGGCGTCGTCGGCGGCGACATAGGGAATGCCGAGCAGCAGCGCTTCCACCGGGGTTCGCCCGAACGGTTCGTCGAGCGCGGGCATCAGCAACAGGTCGAGCGCGGCCAGATTGGCCTCGGGCGGCAGGCGGAACCCGGCAAGGAGGAAGCGGTCGGAAAGTCCGGCGGCGGCGATCTTCGCGCGCATCGTGTCGCTGGTCACATCGCCGTCCCGGCCGAACAGGACGAACCGCAGGTCGGGATCGGTCGCTGCCAGTCGTTGCGCGATGTCTACGAACATCTCAGGCCGCTTGCGCTTCCACATATTGCCGACGAAGCCGACGATCCGTGCCTCCGCTACACCGAGATCGTCGAGCAGGCGTCGCCGGGCCGCCGCCGAATCGACCGACAAGGGGGTCGAGAACGGGTTGACCAGTACCGAACGCCGCTCGGCCGGAAGGAAGGACAGCGACGCATCGACACCGCGCGCGATCGAGATGACATGATCGGCCGAACGGATCACCAGCCGGTTGAACCAGCGGTCGCGATCGAACGCGCGGCAATGATAGACGAGCGGAATGCCCAGCAGGCGCGCCGCCGGAGCCCATGCCTGCAATGCGCCAAGGTCGTTGCAATGCACCAGCCGCCGGCCGGGCAGGGCGCGCAACATAGCGACCCGCGCCGGCGTCCGCAGCAGGTCGCGGTCCGGCCGGTGCCGCCAGCGCGCGGGATCGCCGCTGACCTGTCCCTCCATGCCGAGACCGCGGGCGAGGTCGAGCACCTCCGCCCCCTCCGGTGCGACGACGATCGACCGTACCCCATAGACCCGCTGCAGGCTCGCCCCCAGCGTGGTGCCGGATACGTGGCTGCCGCCGACCTGCGCCGTGGTGAAGGGCATGACCACGGTATCGACCACGCGGTCGTCGTCGGGATGGGCGCTCATCAAATCTCACCTTCCTGCGTAAACCGGCGGTATCTAGGCACGCTGCACCGCAAAAGCCATTGCCGAACCCGGTGCCCGCGCTACGCCCAGCCACCATGTGGCGGCGCATACCAGTCTTGCCAGAAATAATTCTATGCTGCACTGCGATATGAAAGTGCAGGGCGTGCCGCATCGATCCGCTCCACCGGATCGACGGCCGCGGGCACGGTGATGGAACAGGGGGTATCCTTGGCGAAACCGATCGGTCCGATCCTATTCCCTTTCACGGGATATGGCGTCGGTGGAAGTCATATCTCGACCTTTCTGCTGGCAGGGGCGCTGGCGCGCGACCATGGCGTGCGGACCGTCATCCTGGCAGTGGAGGGATCGACCGTCGAACAGGAAGCCCGCGCGCGCGGGCTGGAGGTCGTGACGACGCCCGGACCGCCGGCACGACGCCGCGAAACGCTGCGCGACATCCGGCGCTTTCCGGCTCGCCGGCGGCTGCTGCGGTCGTTCGGGCCGGACGCGATCGTCCATTGCTGCGACCTGTGGTCGATGCAGTCGTGGGGAATCGCCGCCCGTTCGATCGGGCTGCCGCTGGTCTATCACCAGCGCGCCTTCATCACCGCAAAGCCGCAGGACCGGCTGCTCGTCCGTCTGGCGCAACGGGTCATCAGCATCTCGCAGGCGTGCACCCGCAATCTCGAAGCGGCGGGCATTCCCGGCGCCATCGCCATCCTCAATCCGTTCGAAATGATCCCCGATCCGGCGGCGTTCACCGATGCGCGCGACGAATTCACCGCGCGCTGGCCCGGTGACGACCTGCGGCTGATCGGCTTTTCCGCCAATTTCCAGCGGCGCAAGCGCGCGCGGTGGTTCGTCGAGGTGGCGGCCAGGCTGGCGCAGCGCGATCCGCGCACGCGCTTCGTGATGTTCGGCCGCGACCGCGACGAAACCGCCGCCGACCTCGCGGTCTATGCCGACACCCTCGGCATCGGCGACCGGATCGCGTTCGCCGGCTTCCGGTCTCCGCCCGAACGCAACATCGCCGCGCTGGACGTGCTGGCGATCCCCGCGCTGGCCGAACCGTTCGGGCGGACGCTGGTCGAAAGCCTGTTGCTGGGCGTGCCGTGCGTCGCCACCGACGATGCCGGCCATGGCGAGATCCTGCGCCGCTGGGGCGGCGGGCGGCTGGTGCCGCGCGATGCCGATTCGGCGGCGTTCGCCGATGCGATCGCGGCGGTGCTCGCCGATACGGCCACCGCGCTCGACGCCGAAGCGCGGGCGGCGGTCGCCACCGAATTGCTGCCGCGCACCCATGCCGGCCATGTTCTCGAGGTCTATCGGAGCATCAACGCATGACGGGAAAATACCGGGCCGACATCGATGGTCTGCGGACCGTCGCGATCCTTCCGGTCCTGCTGTTCCATGCCGGGGTTCCCGGGCTGCTCGGCGGGTTCGTGGGCGTCGACGTGTTCTTCGTCATTTCCGGCTTCCTGATCACCGGCATCATCGCGCGTGAGGTCGACGAAGCGCGGTTTTCGCTGGTGCGTTTCTACGAACGGCGGATACGGCGCATCCTGCCCGCGCTGATCGTGGTGATGGCGTTCACGCTGGCCGGGGCGGCGTGGCTGTTCCTGCCGTCCGACTTCACCCCGGTCCCGCGGTCGATCGTTGCCGCGTTGCTTTCGGTATCGAACCTGCTCTTCTGGTCGGAGGCCAGCTATTTCGGTGCCTCGGCGCATCTCAAGCCGATGCTCCACACCTGGTCGCTGGCGGTCGAGGAACAGTTCTACATCTTCTTCCCGCTGCTGCTGATCGCAATCCGCAACTGGGCGGTGAACCGACGCAAGCTGCTGGTACTGGCGATCTTCGTCGGGTCGCTCGCGCTCAGCATCGTGCTGGTGCCCCGCAAGCCCGACTTCAGCTTCTACATGCTGCCGACCCGCGCATGGGAATTGATGGCCGGCGCGCTGCTGGCGATCGGCGCGGTGCCGGCGGTGCGGAACCGAATCGCGCGCGAAGCGGTTTCGTGGATCGGCCTTGCCGCGATCCTCGGCGCGGTCGTGCTGTATGACGAGACGACGCCGTTCCCCGGCCTTGCCGCACTGCCGCCGGTACTGGGCGCGGCGGCGCTGATCCACTGCGCGCCGGGCACGCTGGTCGGTCGGCTGCTTGGCTGGCGTCCGGTCGTGTTCATCGGGCTGATCTCCTATTCGCTCTATCTGTGGCACTGGCCGATCATCGTCTTCACCGAATATGCGACCGATGCGCCGCTGGCCGGATGGCGCACCGTGGCGGTGGTCGTGGCGTCGCTCGTGATGGCGACCCTGTCGTGGCGGTTCGTCGAACGCCCCTTCCGGTCCACCCAGCGGGTTCCGGCGCCGCGACTGTTCCGCATGGCGGGCGCGACGGCAGCGGTCGTCGCAGCGGTGTGTGCCGTGGCGATGGTCGGCAATGGCTGGCCGGCCCGGTTCAGCCCCGCGGCGCTGGCGATGGATGCCGCACGGAACGATTCCAGCCCGCGCCGCAAGCAATGCCACTGGGAACAGGGGGCCGGTCCCGACACCCGTGCGCCCTGCACGCTGGGGGCCAATGTCGAACCCGATGTCGCGCTATGGGGCGACAGCCATGGCGTGGAGCTTGCCTATGCGCTGGGCGAACTGGCCGGCCAGCGGCAGCGGTCGGTCGCGCAGCTGACCGCATCGAGCTGTCCGCCGGTACAGGGCATCGAGGTTCCCGGCCGCACCGGATGCGCCGCCGCCAACCGCAAGGCGCTGGCGTGGTTGCAGGCGCATCCCGGCATTCGCACGGTGGTGCTTGCCGGCTATTGGGCCAACGACGCGATCGCATCGAACCCCGGTGTTCCCGCCGGGCTGACCGCCACGGTCGAGGCGTTGCAGGCGGCCGGCAAGCGGGTCGTGCTGGTCGGGGCGGTCCCGCCCAATCCGGTATCGGTACGCATCCGCTTGGCGCATCTGGCGGAGCGCGGGGCGCTGGCCGAGGCGAAGGGCATCCGCCCGGCGGCGCTGGCCGAACGGATGACCTATCTGACACCGACCATCGCCAGGTTGCGGGACCGTGGCGTCACGGTCGTCGATCCGGCAGCGACGATGTGCACGCCGTCCTTCTGCGCCATCCAGCAGGACGGGAAGGCGCTGTACTTCGACGCCCACCATCTGAGCCTGACCGGCGCGCGCCGGCTGGCGCCGCAACTGGCGGCGGCGGTATATCGCTGACGGTCGCCGTCCGCCCGGCGCGTCCTCCGATCCTGCGGCATCGTGGGGCGGGGCATCGTCCTGACGCATCCGCCGGCGCGGCCTGCGGTCGCTGCCGTTTCGATCGCTCTTCGGTCCGTCGAAGCAGGCGTGACCGCCCTGCGGTAAGCCGTGGCAAACGGCAACGCGTGCCGGCCGCCGATGGCGGATCGAGGGGGCATCTGCATAGTTGCCGAGGTCTGTGCTAAGGCAACGCCGTGAGCCGGTATAAGCATGCCTCCGAGTCGAAGCAGACGGTCCGACGGGCCATACCCGCCGGGCGACGGGTATATGCGATCGGTGACATTCACGGCCAGGCCAGCCTGCTCGCACGACTCCTGCGCCTCGTCGAACGCGATACCGACGAGCGCCCGGTGGCGGAAACGGAGATCGTCTTTCTCGGCGACCTGATCGACCGCGGAGCGCAGTCGGCGCAGGTCGTGTTCCTGCTCATGCAACTGGCGGGCGATCCCCGGGTGACCGTGCTGCTCGGCAACCACGAAGCGACCATGATCGACGTTTACGACGGGGATCGCGAAAGTGCCTGCGACTGGTTCGCGCATTATGGCGGTGCCGCCACGCTCGCCAGCTTCGGTTCGGACATTGCCGCCATCGACCCCTCAGACGCCGCCGGGATTATCGCGGCTGTCCGCCAGAGCGTCCCGCGCCAGGTCATCGACTGGCTGCGCGAGCGCCCGATCTTCTATCGCGTCGGGGACTATTATTTCGTCCACGCCGGCATCCGGCCCGGCGTACCCCTCGCGCGGCAGCAACGGGCGGACCTGTTGTGGATCAGGGAGCCGTTCCTCGGCAGCACGCGGGAGTACGAAGCGCTTGTCGTGCATGGTCACAGCATCGAGGGGCCGGAGCCGACGATCCGGGAAAACCGGATCGGCATCGATACCGGAGCGTATTCGACCGGTCGCCTGACCGCGCTGGGCCTGGAAGGCGAGGCGATATGGCATCTCCAGACCGATGCGCCTTCGGAAATTTCCTAGACAATCTCCTGACGATCTTTTCGCGGGCGGGCGAACTGCCGCTGGCTGCTCGCCAGCCTGACGACTCGCGCGAAAGCGGCGGTTCGTCGAGTCGCGTTCGTGATTCCGCGTGGGGAAGAGTTTCGCCGTGAAAGCGGGTCGGGATGGTTCATGCCGTGCCGCACGCGTTCGCCGCCGTCGTTGTCCCGTATCGCGGCTGCCCATTACCCCGAACTGCGTATGTCCACGCCTCGATCGTTCATCAACGTAGCGGATTTAACCCGGAAGCTACGACTTCATGCCAAACTGAAAGGATCGGGCAACTGGCGGCCCTGTCTAGCGAATGGAATAAGCCTTGGCCGAAACTCCGACGAGCGAATATCTGGAATTCTTGCAGGATGCCATTTCTTCGAATGGCACCGTCGAAATTCTCGAGGTCGGCGGCGGACCGCAGACGTTCGTGCGCCATCCGGATGCGGTCTATACCGTACTGGAATTCGAAGAGGATACATTGGCGACCTGCAAATACGCCCATCGCAAGATGATCGGCGATGCCCAGACGTTCGACTTCGGAAGCATGAGATTCGATGTCATCGTGTTCTGGAACGTGCTGGAGCATATTCCGGACCCGTCCCTGGCAATATCGAACGTGATGCACAGCCTGCGGGACGGAGGCCTGATGGTTATCAGGGGGCCTGCCCTGAAATCGCTGAAAGCAGTTGTCACGCGATTGACCCCGCATCGCTTTCACGTCGCATATTACCGGCATATATTGGGGCATAAGCACGCCGGCAGTCCGGGCCATGCGCCCTATGTCGTGGCCCATTCCCCGCAAGCGGATGCCGCCGAACTGGACGGATTTCTCGCCGCTGCCGGGTTCCGGAAGATATTCGGCCAGGAATATGACGGCGATCAGGTCGAGCTACTGAAAAAATACTCCTACGCCCTGTTCCAGGGGTATCAGATCGCGTCGAGATTGATCGGACGGCTATCGTTCGGCGCGGTCGGCGGCAGAAAATCCGACTTCGTGTCGGTCTATCGCAAACTGCCGGGTACGACCGCGCCGGGTTAGCGGCCTGCTCCCCCGACCGCGAACCGTACCACTATTCCGGCGACGGCCGGGGGCTTGTCGCCATGGAGTGCAGCGGGAACCGCCAGAGGCCCGGCCTTCGCCGGGGCGACGCTTTGCGACGGGAGCCTGTTGTGCCGCCCGCGCGCTCGCGCTCCTTTCGAACCGGCGGGTGGGCGGTGGCGCACGACGCCGGACCCCCGGGATGTGCCGGTCTGCCGTACCTGTCCGATGGGCCGAACCCGCTGGCGGCGGGCGTTCCTTGCCTCAGTCGCGCGGTGCAGGCCGAAGAAACTTGCGCAACGGCCTGGGCGCCAGCGGTGCCAGTTCTTCCCGCGCGGTGCGGATGAACTTGCGGCCAAAGAGCAGCAACAGTCCCAGATACAGGATCCCGCCGAGCGGCAGGCAGATCGCGAGACGCAGCAGCGGCGTCGCCTCGGGCAGTACCAGCCAGCGAAGCGCCGTCACGCCGATCGCCATTCCCATCGCCGCCAGATAGGGGGGCAGGATGCCCAGGATCGCCTGCACGGGACGCACCCCGATCGCACGTTCCACCAGCCGCAGCGAAAACGGCGTGGTCAGATGCGCGCGCAGCGTCATCGCCGCCGCGACCGCCACCGGACCGAAGGTGACGGCGGCGGCGGCGGCGGCGATGTTGCCGATGCTGGCGAACAGCGATGCGTAGAAGGTGAGGTCGGACCGCCCCGACGCCGCGATCGATGATCCTTCGAAATAGCCGAGCGTGGTCGGCCCGACGATCAGCGACAGGGCGACCAGAACCCAGCTCGCTTCGGTCCATTGCGGCCCGAACAGCACCGGCACGAAATCGGGCGCGACCGCCGCCAGCCCGAAAAAGGCGGGGCACGACACCAGCGCGCAGGTCCGCGTGACGCGCAGATAGCCGCCGGCCAGCGCCGCCCGGTCGTGCGACAGCCGCGAGAAGGCCGACACCGCCGCCGTCTGGATCGGCAGGATCACCACGCTGATGATGAGGTTGAGCGACCGCCAGCCGACGCGATACTGCGCGATCGCTGCCGGTCCCAGAAAGCCACCGACGAGCATCGCCGGGACCTGGGCACCGGCCTGGATCATCAACTGGCTGCCGAGGATATGGCTGGAGAATCGCGCGAAACTGCGTAGATGGTCCATGGAGTATTGCAGCCGGGGGCGGAAATCGGTCGCGCGCCACAGGATGATGCTCGACCCGGTGACGCCGATCAACCGGCTGACCACCAGCGCCCACACGCCCCAGCCCATATAGGCGAACGCCACGCCCAGCACGCCGCTGACGATGTTCGTCGTCATGCTGCGCTTGGCGATCATCTTGTGCCGGAATTCGCGCCGCAGCTTGGCGACATGGACCGCCGATGCGCCCTCGATGATAAGGACCAGCGACAGGGCCGCCAGCACGAGGGCGAAGGTGCGGCCATAGCCGTTTCCGACCAGCGGCGCGGCGATCGCCGCCAGGGCGACCGACAACAGCACGCCCAGCCCCAGATTGGTCCAGAACGCCGTCGTCGCGACATCGTCGTCCCATTCCTCGCGCTGGATCAGCGCATCGGGAATGCCGCCCAGCACGACGATGCGGCTGATGTCGATGAACACCGTCGCGAAGGCCACGATGCCGAACTCGGTCGGGTTGAGCAGCCGGGCGAGCGCGATGAAGACGACCATGGTCGACAGGTTGTTGAACAGCGCGGCCGATATCGACCAGAGGCTGCTGCTTGCCAGGTTTTTCTTCATCGACATGTCTGGAAACGCCCCCCGGAGCGTCAAGTATCGCAACGTCCCGACAGGGGATCAGCGCCCCTTTATAGTAAACGTCGCCATCGGCAATGCCCGGTCGGCCCTGTCAGCGGGTTCGTGCCACCAGCCGGACGCGCACCGGGTAATGGTCGCTGCCGGTTCGCTCCAGCCGGTCGACGCCGGCAACGCTCCACGCCGGTCCGGCGAACACCTGATCGATGGGCAATAGCGGCATGGGCAGGGCGATGCCCGACCCGATCCGAGCGGGATACGACCATGTCGCCCGCGTGACGCGGGTCAGCGGCGCAAGGTCGGTATCGCTCCGGCGCATCGCCCACGACCACGGCGTCAGGTTGAAATCGCCGGTCAGCACCAGCCGCCCGAGGTCGAGATTGCCGATCGAGCGGGCAAGCTCTTCCCGCTGGCGCTGCTGCGCCGGACCGGGCCAGTCGAGATGCACCGTGGCGACGTCGAACCGGCGACGGCCGGGCGGGGCGATCGTCGCCCAGACGAGGCGCGGGCCGACCTGTTTCCCGGTCGTGGCGTCGCGGATGCGATAGCGCGATGCGACGATCGGCCAGCGCGACAGGATCAGGAGCGAACAGCCTGCGGCGCGGCACGCGCTGCGATAGGGATAGCGCGCCCTGCTGAACTGCGCAGCCCAGCCGCGTCGATCCGTTTCCTGCAACACGATGACGTCGGGCGCGGCTGCCTCCAGGATCGCCGCGGTCGCGCGTGGGTGCGCGTTGTCGAATCGTACGTTGTGGGTGACGATCGTCACGCCATCTTCACCGGCGGCTGCGGCGGGAATGGGCCGGGTGGCTTCGTGCAGGATCGGGATCGCACCAAGCGCGACGGCGATGAGCGCCGGAACCGCCATGCCCGGCCGCCGTCGCCACAGCGCGTACGCAAGGGTCGCGGCCGCCGCGGCGAAGCTGATCGGGGCGATGCTGTTGAGCAGATCGAGCGCGGGAATCCAGCGGCCGGCCATGGCCGCCAGCGCGACCGCCGCCAGCAACCACGCGACACCGTGGCCAATTGGCCACAAACGCGGGTGTCTAGTCATGATAAATTGGTGAATGGAACATTTCCCACTCTCGTCCGAACCGACTTAATTGTTCGCGCTCCAAAGTGGCCATGCCCGTCAATCCTTGTTGATTGTCGATCATGTGCAAGGAGAAGAGCAATTCCCAACGTCTTTGTGTCCCCGACCGGGTCGGGAAACTTTTCCGGATCGGACTGGGCGAACGCCGCCCCGATCTCGTCACTGGACAAGATGGTAAAGGCCGCCGGCCCCGGTGGCAACGTCCTGCTGCTGGCCGATGCCGGACCGTACGACCTGACCGGATCCATCACCATCAGCAGCGGAGGTGCCGCCGGCGCGCCGGTCACGATCAAGGGTGTCGCGCTTGACGGGACCGAGAAGGACGTCGTCATCAACGGTACGCGCCCGACGGGCTGGGACCCGCTGAACCCGGCGGGCAACGAGATTTTCCGCATCAGCGGAAACGCCAGCAACCTGACTTTCGAGAACATGGCGTTCAACAACGTCAAGAACGCCTTCCACGTCATCAGCGATGTATCGAACATCACGATCAAGGACATGTCGGCGAACAATGTCGAACGGTTCTTCGACGATCTGGCCGGCGGCAAATACAAGACCGCGACGATCAACGGCCTGACCATCGAGAATGTCGATGTCACCAATTTCTCGAAGGGCGTGGTGCGGCTGCAATACGACACGAACAACGTCGTCATCCGCGATGTCCATGGCAATTCGGGCAATCTCGATGGCGCCAACTTCGCGATCGGCGTCCATCTCGACGGTACGGTCCACGGGGTCCTGATAAAGGACAGCTCTATGGGCAATATCACCGATACCACCAGCTATTACTGGAACGGGGACGGCTTCGCGACCGAAGGCGGCGTCTACAACGTCCGGTTCGAGGATACCCGTGCATATGGCAATACCGATGCGGGCTACGACCTGAAGTCGGCGACGACGGTTCTGGTCAACGCGGTCGCCGAAGACAACAAGAAGAACTTCCGCCTGTGGGGCGACGAGACGCTCATCAACCCGATCAGCAAGAATCCCAACATGCGCGGGGGCAGCGGTGAGCAGCTGCACGTCCAGGTCATGAATTCGGGGGCGGCCAAGATCATCGGTGGCACCTTCACCGACGCATCGAACGCCACGACCGTCATCAAGATCGAAGGCGGCACGCTGGACATCCGGGGCACGGCGATCGTGCACGCCGCGGGCGCGCAGGTCATCAACGTCGCCAACCCGGCATCGGTCGTCGAGTCCGCCGCGCTGAAGGTCGCCAACGTCGCCGGGGTCATCGGGGCGTCGATCGGGTGGCAGCCCGGCACCGTGGTCTATGGAACCATGGACGCGAACGTCTTCGTCAAGGCGAGCGCAGGCAACGAGGTCCTGTACGGCGGCAAGACCGTCGACACCTTCTTCTTCGATACGTCGAAGGGTGCGGTGTTGGGCGCCGATACCATCCGCAACTTCGGAGCGGAGGACCGTATCGTCACGACCTCGAAGCTGGTCGACCGCGATGCCGGACCGCAGCTGATCGCCAATCGCAGCGACCAGTTCATGAGCACCGACGGCGGCACCAACGTCAAGGTGTTCGGCGCCAACGGAAAGGTGATCTCGAAGATCGAACTGGTCGACACGATCAACATCGATGGCGTCCTGAAATATGTCTATGCCACCGTGAATCCGACGGGCGGCAAGTCCATCGTCGAATCGCTGTTGAAGGACGGCGTGGACATTGTCGACGTGCGCGCCGCAAAGCTGCTGCCGTCGATCGATCCCTTGCACGGCATCGAGGGTGGCCCGGTGACCGTGCCCCTCCCGGAAACGGGCGCCGACCATGTCGTGCCGACGCCGCCGATCGACCCGGTCGTCAAGGTGCCGGTCGTCGAGACGCCGCCGGTCGAGACGCCGCCGGTGTTGTCGCCCCCCGTCGTAGTCGAGGACCCCGCACCCGCACCGGTTCCGGTTCCGACCACTCCGGCACCCGATCCCGTCCTTGTGTTCGACGTGGCGCCACGCGGGGCGATCGTTTCGTCGGCCGGGGATGACCGGATGACGGGAACCGCAGGAAAGGACGTGTTCTTCTTCGACACGGCCAGCGGTCGTTCGTTCGGAAACGACTCGATCCGCGACTTTTCCAGCGGCGACCGCATCGTGACGACCAGCAAGATCTTCGACAGCAACAATGACGGGCGGATCAAGGCGAACTCCAGCGACCGCCTGTTCCTGCCGACCGCCGATCCGAGCGAAACCGGCAGCAGCGGTACGTTGAAGATCTTCAATCAGAACAGCAAGGCCGTCTCGACGATCGCGCTGCTCGACACCTATGTCGAACATGGCCACACCTATTATGTGTATGGTCAGCTTGGCGATCAGGTTGCCGGTGCGTCGCTGACGTTCGACAGCCACCTGGTCGATACCGGGCTGTTCGCCTGAACGGGCGCGGGTGCCGGCGCTTCGCGTCGGCACCCGTCGCGGTTTAGCGTATCCGGCTGCGGCCGAGCATGTCGGTTGCGATCGACTGAAGCTCGGCCGTGACCGATTTCCAGTCGCCGCTCTCGAAACGCTGTTGCGCGGAGCGGATCTTGAGGCTGGCGATCCGGTCGAGCGCCTGCGTCTGTTCGCGCTGGATCGCGATGCTGACGGTCAGTTGCGCGGCCAGCGACCCGATCAGGTCGTTCAGCTGGCGCAGCGTCCCGACGGTGGTGCCGGCCGATGCCTCGACCTCCTTGCCGTGCGTCGCCTCGGTAAGCGCTTGCATCGCCCGTGCGGCGGTTTCCATCACCGCGTCGGTGTCCGGGCGTCGGGTTTCGGTCAGTTCCACGGCAGGTCCTCCAGATGTCGACCCCGCCTAGCGCACAGTAGTTAGCGGAAGGTTGACCATTTCGATGCGCTGCTGGCGGCATGCGCAGGAGCGCCCCCGCCAGCAGCGTTTTTTCATCAGACCCGCATCGCGTCCAGCATCGGGCGCACAATCGCCGCCATCTCGACCGCGCACACCTGGCTGGGGTGGGTGCCGTCGCTGGTGTACCAGTTGGCGGTTCCGTTCACCTTCCACCGATCCGGCTGCTCGGCCGCCGCCATCGCCGGGTTCAGGTCGAACACGCCGTCCAGATCGGTCCCGACGGCCTGACGCAGTCCTTCGTTCGCGGCGCCACGTTCGCTGTCCGTCAGGGAATAGCCCGGAGTCGGGCGCTGCCCGGCCAGGGTAGTGTAGCCATCGATACTGGCGCTGACCCGCAGCGGCACCTGGGCGGCGTGCAGGACGAGGCCGGGATTGGCCGCCTTCAGCCGGCCGCGCAGCGCGCCATGGGCGGCCAGCAGCGCCGCGCTCTGGTCGTCATTGTCGGCGAGGTCGTTGGTGCCGAGCGCAATCAAGGCATGCGTGTGGAAAGTCGCCGCCGCGGCGATCCGGCGGCTGGCGGACGTCGCGGTCCAGAAGGTCGCGCGATCGCCCGGCTTGGCCAGCTTGCTGTGCGGTCGCCCGGCGGCATAGGCGGCCATGGCGAACCAGCCGCCATTGGTGGCGTTGCTGCCGTCGCCTGCCGGATTGGCCGCTCCCTTGCCGAAGGTGATGCTGTCGCCGATGCCAGCGACGGCGACTTCGCGATGCTCCCCAAGGACGAGGAACGGGCGGAGCAGTCGGTTCAGGCGCGCGCTGCCGCCCTGTGCCGCGAGGCTGCCCGGCACGTCGACCGACCCCGTACCGCCGTAAAAGCAGCCTTCGCCGGTGACGCCGGTCGAGCCGCCGCTGGAATCGGTGATCGGCAACGTCGCCGCGCCCGCCGGAAAGCGCCATTCCTGCTTGATCCAGACGACGTCGCCCGGTCCGACGCGATCGATATCGCCGCCAAAGGCCGTGGCGATGTCGACCGGATCGGTTTCCGCCAAGTCTCCGGCCGGGGATGCCAGCATCGCCTGCCCCCCGAACGTGGCGCGGGCGAGCGTTCGGCCCGGTGCCCCCTGCGCGGCGGAAAGTTCGAACGACACGGCAAGCGTCGTCCCGGCCGGGATCGGCGTCGTGACCTCCATCCCCTCGTCGCTCACGTGGAACAGCGCGAAGACCGCCCGCAGCCGGCGGGTGGGGGCCAGGATGGCGTGCCGGGTGCGGATGCGCACCAGCGTCGTCTGCGCATCGAGCTGCTGGACGCCCGTCGGCACGGCACTGCCGGCCGAAACGGCGCGCCATGGCGGTCTGCGACGGGCAGTGCGCGCGCAGGCGGGGAGCGATAGACCGAGCATCAGCAGAACGCCACGATCTGGGCAGCGGTGGTGCCGGTCGCGCGGACGAAGGCCGCCCGTACCGGCAGGATCGATCCCGCCGCCACGTTCTGGAACACCACGTCCTGCTGATCGTCGGCGCAGCGCACGGCGATGTTTCCGGCCGAACCGACATAGAGCGCCTTCGGCAGGCGCGGCAGCGCCACGGTGTCGCTGGGCACGACCGGCGCGGCCGAACGTGCCGGGCTGATCGTCGTATCGCTGCTGTCACGGAACATATCCTGCATGTCACACCCTCCGGTTAGAAGGGCGTCATAAAACAAAACAGGAACAAAAAGTCAATCTGGGTAAACCAGATGGGTTCGTCAGCGGTTGCACCCCGGACCCAGCGATACCTTGTTGTTCGACCCCTCGGACTTGACGATCTGCGCCCCGGCCGGCCGGGAGAGGGTGCAGCGGACGATCGTGACGTCGGTCCCGCCGGCCACGATCAGCAGCGGTGCCAGCGTCGTGTTGGTGGCGATCAGGTGTTCGATCCGCACGCGCGCGCCCTTGCCGGCCCAGACGGCGGCACTGCTCCAGCCATTCGCGGTCAGCGTGCCGGCGGAGATCGTGTTCCAGAACCGATAGTCGCGGCCGTTCCGTTCGGCGACCAGATCGTCCAGCCGCCAGTCGCCCTTGATGTCGAACCCGCCGTCACTGTTGTTCCCGGAGGACACGTTCAGGATTCGTCCCTGCGTCTCGCCCTCGGTCGCGATGCCGTCGCCATTGGTGTACCCCTTGCCGTCGACCATGCGAAACCCGCGCACCCGGCCGTCGCGGATGACGATGTTGCGTCCGGCAGTAATCGCGATTCCTTCGGGCAGATGCTTGCCGCGTTGCGGCTGGGCGCGCATCGTCAGGTCGAAATCGCGAATGGTGACGTCGTTCGCCGTCCGCAGGCGAATGCCGTCGCGTTGCAGGTCGGTGGCCACGATCCCGGCAATCGTCGATTTTTCCAGAACCGAGTCGGGACGGCTCTCGATGGCGCGATAGGCGCGTCGAACGACTGCCGGTCCGATCGTCGCCGCCGCGACCTGCCCTTCGATCAGCGCGGCGCCGTTCTGGCCGGGGGTATCGACCGTGCCCGCCGGGCGCCAGCGTTGTGCCGAGGCGATCCTGGTCGGTTGCGCCTCCGACGGGGGTAGGGTCTGTGCAGGCGCGCAGGTCGAGATCGCGGCACCGACGATCAGCGAGATCGGCGACAGGGTCGTGCGGATGTTCATGCGATGCTCCATCGATCATGTGTCGGGAAAAAGTTAACGCCGACAATATCGGCGTTAACGTTTCGTCTGGAACCAAGGGTAGGCGTTAACTGGTTAATGTCCCAGATGGACATTTCTACAGCGATTTATCAGGTAGTTGCGGCCGTTCATTTTTGATAAATCAGCCTTGTCACAAACGGCCGGGTGTCGTTGCGACGGTTAAATGGCGGGCTGGTCCCGTATTCCATTTCCGGTTCTGCCGTCCACCGGAACGGCACAGATAGGCTGTCGCGTTGAGCAAGATTTATATTTCCCCCAAAGGATCCGGTCTCGGCGATGGAAGCAGCGTGGACAACGCTGCGCCTTTCAGCGTCATCGGGTCGATGATCAGCAATGCAGCGCCCGATGACGAGGTGCTGCTGCTGGCCGACAAGGGGAATTACGATCTTACCGGTGCGGCAATCATCATCGTCGGCGGTGGTGGCGAGGACGGGCGTCCCGTCGTCATCCGCGGTATCGACAGTGACGGTAATTCGATGCGTGCCAGCATCGTCGGCTCTCGCCCCGATCCGTTCGATCCCGACGGTTTCGTCGGGGAGCAGGTGTTTCGTCTGGTCAACGGTGCAGACAATCTGACGTTTCGCGACCTGAGCTTCACCAATATCGGCTATGGTGCGTTTCGCGTTGGCGGCGACATCCGCAATCTGGTGATCGAGGACATCGACGCCACCAACGTCCAGCGTTTCTTCGAGAATTTCATTACCGCGCCGAATGCGACCGCGACGATCACCGGGCTGACGATCCGGAACGTGCAGGTCGATGGATTCTCGCGCGGGGTCATCCGGCTTGGCTACGACACGTCCGACGTGCTGATCGAAAACGTGCATGGCGACAGCCAGCGGCAGGACGAAACCGGCTCGTCCTTCGCGATCGGCGTCCATATCGAGGGTACGGCCCACGACATCGTCATCCGTGATTCCAGTATGCGCAACGCCGAGGACCGGCTGTCGGGCAGCTTCTGGAACGGCGACGGGTTCGCGACGGAGGGCGGCGCGTACAACGTCCATTTCGAAAGCACGCTGGCGGGCGGCAATGTCGATGCGGGGTTCGACATCAAGTCGACCACGACGACGTTCGACCACACGGTCGCGCTTGACAATGGTCGCGGGTATCGCATGTGGGCGACCGATACGGTCCTGACCGATATCACCAGCATCGATCCCTATCTGCGGGGCGGCAACAGCAGCCAGAACCACATCTGGTTCAATCGCGGTGCCGCCGCGACGATCATCCGCCCGGCGCTCAGCGACGATGTATCGACGACGGCGATCAGCCTGACCGAAGGGTCGGCGACGGCGAACATCTCTGGCCTGATCGCGATGATCGGGGCGAACGCCACCCTGTACCGGGTGCTCAGCAAGTCGGTGTTCAACGCCGACGGGGTATCGACCGGCACGGCGGTCGCGAGCGGCGTGTCGTTCGCCGAGTCGGAAATCGGAGTCGCGGCCTTTGCCGACGACAACGGTCCGCACCTGATCGTCGGGAGCAGGCATGACGACGTGATCCGCGGCGGCGCGGGCAGCGACGTGCTCATGGGTGGCGACGGGTTCGACCGGCTGTTCGGCGGCGCCGGCAACGACCTGCTGGTCGGTGGTGCCGGGCGCGACGTCCTGCTGGGTGGCGACGGGTTCGACATCATCGACTATTCGGGCAGTTCGGCCGGCATCCGGATCGACTTGCGCGAGACGGTCGGGTCGGGTGGCGACGCCGAAGGGGATCTGTTCGATTCGATCGAGAGCGTGATCGGATCGGCATTTGCCGACGTGCTGGTCGGCGATCGTGGCGCCAACGTGCTGAACGGCGGCGCGGGCGCCGACGTGATCGATGGCGGTGCCGGCGACGACGTGCTGAACGGCGGCAGCGGCGCGGACATCCTGCGCGGCGGTACGGGGTTCGACGTCGCCGATTACAGCGGTGGAAGCTCGGGCGTGACCGTCGACCTGCAGGCCGGAACCGGCAGCGGCGGCGATGCCGAAGGCGACACGCTGAGCGGGATCGAAGGTGTCATCGGCACGGCGTTCGACGATACGCTGATCGCGGCGGCCAGCGGATCGCTGCTCGTCGGCGGCGCGGGCGCGGACCGGCTCTACGGATCGACCGGGGTCGATACCGCCGATTATTCGGCCAGTGCGACCGGGGTTTCAATCGACCTGTCCACGGGAATCGGCACCGGCGGCGATGCCGAAGGCGATATCCTGTCCGATATCGAACGGGTGATCGGATCGGCGCAGGCGGATGTGCTGACGGGCGGCGCGGGCAACGACGTGCTGGCGGGCGGCGGTGGTGCGGATCGGCTGGACGGCGGCGCGGGTAGCGATACTGCGGATTATTCGGCCAGCCGGGGAGCGGTGCGGATCGACCTTGCCGCCGGGACCGGCAGCGGCGGCGATGCCGAAGGCGATACGCTGGTGTCGATCGAATCGGTCAGGGGATCGGCTCTCGCCGATGTCCTGGCGGGCAGCGCCGGTGCCGACATCCTTACGGGCGGCGCGGGCGACGACGTGCTGATCGGGCGGGGCGGCGGCGACCTGCTGGTCGGCGGCGCCGGGTTCGACACGGTCAGCTATGCCGATGCGGCGGAGGGGGTAACGCTCGACGTGGCGAACGGCACGGGGTCCGGCGATGCCGCGGGCGATGTGCTGGTCGAGGTCGAGGCGCTGCTCGGCTCGGCCTATGCCGACCGGCTCTTCGCCGGCGGTGCGATCCGGCAGCTGGACGGTGGCGCGGGTGACGACCTGCTCGTCGGCAGCGCGGGCGACGACCGGCTGATCGGTGGCCGGGGCGCCGACCAGATCGATGGCGGCGACGGGTTCGACACGGCCGACTATTCCGGTTCGGCGGAGGGCGTGGCGGTCTATCTGGCCACCGGCATCGGGACTGCCGGCGATGCGCTGGGCGACCGGCTGACCAGCATCGAACGGCTGGTGGGCAGCAATTTCGCCGACGTGCTGGAAGGCGATGGCCGTGGCACGTCGCTGGTCGGCGGGGCCGGTGCGGACATGCTGATCGGCGCGTCCGTGCTCGACCGTGCCGATTATTCGGCCAGCGCGTCGGGGGTGGTCGTGGACCTTGCCGCCGGGACCGGATCGGGTGGCGATGCCGAGGGCGACCGCCTGACCGGCATCGGAGCGATCCGTGGTACGGCGTTCGCCGACCGCCTGACCGGCGACAGTCGCGACAACCATATCATGGGCGGTGCGGGTGCCGATGTCCTGGCGGGCGGTGCCGGGTTCGATACGGCGGATTACTCGGACTATGTCAGCACGACGACGACCGGACTGGTCATCAATCTGGCTGCCGGCACGGCGTCCGACGGTGATACGCTGTCGGGGTTCGAGGCCGTGATCGGCACGGCCTATGCTGACACGCTGACCGGTGACGCGAATGCCAACCGGCTGGAGGGCGGGGACGGCAACGACACGCTGAACGGCGGTGCCGGGGCCGATACGATGATCGGCGGCAACGGCGACGATACCTACACCGTCGACAATGTCGGCGACGTCGTGATCGAGACTGCGGATGGCGGACAGGATCGCGTCAACACCTCGATCGGCAACTATACGCTCGGGCTCGGCGTCGAATCGCTCGGCTATACCGGCAGCGGCACCTTTGTCGGTACCGGCAACGAACTCGACAACGTGTTCTACGGCAGTTCCGGCAGCGAGACGTGGTACGGGCTGGACGGCAACGACAAGTTCCAGGGAACGCTGGGTGCCGACACCTTCCATGGCGGTGCCGGGATCAACAGCGCCGACTATTCGAAGTCGAAGGTCGCCATCACGCTGAACCTGGTGACCAACGTCAACCTGGGCGGCGATGCGGCGGGGGACCGGCTGTACGACGTGCAGACGATCATCGGGTCGAACTACGACGACGTTATGACCGGGGACGACAAGGACAACCTGATCTACGGTCGTAGCGGCGTGGATACGCTGTATGGCGGTGGTGGTGCCGACCGGATGGACGGCGGCGTGGGTGCCGATCTACTGTATGGCGGGTCGGGCGACGATCTGTACATCGTCGACGATCAGGGCGACCGGGTGATCGAAGTGCTCGGCGAAGGCTTCGATCGCGTCCTCACCACCTTGTCCAACTATGTCCTGCCCGACAATGTAGAGGCGCTGACGGGCAATGCGACCATCCGGTTCACCGGCACGGGCAATACGTTGAACAACGTCATCACGGGCAACACGAACATCGACACGCTGTCCGGCATGGACGGCGACGACATCCTGATCGGTCTGGGCGGCGGCGACATCCTTGATGGTGGCGAAGGCAGCGACACGGTCAGCTATGCCGACAATGTCGTGGGCGTCCGCATCAACCTGCTGACGGGTGAGGCCGCGGGCGGCGACGCGCAGGGCGACGTGTTCCGCAGCATCGAGAACGTGATCGGCACGTCCTTTGCCGACACGCTGACCGGAGATGCCGGCGCGAACCGCCTGTCCGGCGGCGGGGGCAAGGACGTCCTGACCGGCGGCGAGGGCAACGACTATCTTGACGGCGGTTCTGGCGCGGACGTGATGGACGGTGGCGAAGGCGACGACACCTATGTCGTCGACAATGGCGGCGACCAGATCGTCGACAGCGCCGGCAACGACACGGTTCGCACCAGCATGTCGGCCTATACGCTGGCGGCGGGGCTGGAAAATCTGGCGGCGACGGGCGTGCTGTCGTTCACCGGGGTGGGCAACGCCGCCGCGAACGTCATCACCGGCGGCATCGCGAACGACAGCCTCAGCGGGCTGGAGGGCGATGACACGCTTCAGGGCGGGGCGGGTGCCGACCTGATCGATGGCGGCAGCGGGTTCGACATCGCCAGCTACGCCGGCAGCGCCGCCGGCGTCACCGTCGATCTGGGGCAGGGCATCGCGCGCGGCGGCGACGCCGAAGGCGACGTGCTGACCGGTATCGAAGGGCTGACCGGGTCGGCCTTGGCCGACATGCTGACCGGCGATGCCGGGGCCAACCGCCTGTCGGGCGGTGGCGGCAACGACCGGATCGACGGCGGTGCCGGACTGGACACGATGGTGATGTCCGGCGCGCGGAGCGACTATGCGTTCCGGTCGGTCGATGGCGTCCTACACGTCATCGACCTGCGGGCCGGATCGCCCGATGGCAACGACAGCTTCGTCAACATCGAACGGATCGAGTTCGCGAGCGGCAGCGGCATACCCACCGGCGCGGTGACCGGCACGATCGCCAACGACACGCTGAACGGGACCAGCGCGGTCGACACCTTCTTCTTCGACACCGCGACCGGCATTGCCGGCGGCAGCGACCAGATCCGTAACTTCGGTGCCGGCGACCGCGTGGTGACGACCACTGCCCTGGCCGGTGCCAATGCCAGCGGCGTGATCCGCGTCAATGCGAGCGACCGGTTCGTCCTGTCGGCGACGGAGGATGCGCCGACTGGTTCCACCGGCACGCTGAAGCTGTTCGCGACCGGGACCGGCAAGCTGATCCCGTCGATCAAGCTGATCGGCAGCGAGACGCGCGACGGCGTGACCTATTACGTCTATGCCGCGGCGACCGACGACAAGGCCGATGCCAGGCTGGACCTGGGGCGGAGCGCCGCGCCGACCGTGACGATGACGCAATCGGCAGGGACGCTCAGCACCGTCGCGGCGACCGCCGCCGTCACGCTGACCTTCGACCGTGCGCCGTCCGGGCTGACGATCGACGATCTGGTGGCCAATCACGGCACCGTATCGAACCTGCAGGTGTCGGCCACCAATCCGCTGGTGTACACCGTCATGTTCACGGCGGCCAACGGCTATGCCGGCACCGGCGGCATCGCGATCGCGGCAGGGCGCTTTACCGGCGATGATGGCGTCGCCAACACGGCCGGGGCGGCGATCGGACTGTCGATCGACACGGTGGCACCGACGGTCGAGATCACCAGCAACACGACCCAGCTGGGCCATGGTCAGCAGGCGAAGCTGACCCTGACCTTCTCCGAAGCGCCGGTCGGCCTGACGACGGCCGATATCGCGGTCGGCAGCGGGACCGTCACCGATCTGGTCGGTACGACCGATGCCCGTGTCTATCACGTGACGTACACGCCCGGGGACGGCGTCCTCGATCCGGCGATGCAGGTCACGATTGCGGCGCAGAGCTATACCGACTCGGTCGGCAACGCCGGTGCGGGGAACGGCGTGACGCTGGCGGTCGATACCGCCAGTGCGATCTACAGCGGCACGGCCGGCAGCGACCGCTTCACCGCGATGTCGGATGCGAACTGGACGATCGACGGCAATGGCGGCGCGGACGTCCTGTCCGGGCGGGGCGGGGCCGACCTGATCCGTGGCGGGGAAGGCGACGACCGCCTGCATGGCGGCGGTGGCAGCGATGTTCTGAACGGCGGCAACGGCATCGACGCGGCGATGTTCGACGGCGCGCGGAGCGACTATGCCTTCGCCTTCAACAACGGCGTGCTGGAAATCCGCGACCTGCGCGTGGGCGCACCGGAGGGTAACGACCGATTGATCGATATCGAGCAACTGTCCTTTGCCGGCAGCAACGGCGCCCCGACCGGTTCGGTCGTCGGCACCTATGCCAATGATACGATGGTCGGGACGGCCGGCGCGGACACGTTCTTCTTCGACACGGCGACCGGGCTTGTCGGCGGGAGCGATCAGATCCGCAACTTCGGTGCGGGCGACCGGGTGGTGATGACGTCGCAATTGTACGACGACAATGCCGATGGACGAATCCGGGCAGGTGCCAGCGACCGGTTCAACCTGCCGGGCGTCGCCGGGGACGCGATGGGTTCGACCGGGACGCTCAAGATTACCGGTGCTTCGGGCGGCGTGTTGTCGAACCTGCAACTGATCGAGCAGGTCGTGCACGACGGCATCCATTACTACGTGTACGGCCTTGTCGGGGATGCCACGGTGCACGGCGACCTGCTGTTCGGATAGGCCCGGCGCCGCATCCGGGTTGCCGCAATCACCGGTTTGGCGCACACTGGCGGTATCGCACTGCATCATCGAAGGACGCGTACGTTGGATAACGGGTTAGGGAAGCGAAAGACCGCAACGCTGTTCACGGGGCTGGGCGTCACGGCGCTGCTGCTGTCGGCGTGCGGCGGGGCGACACCACCGGTGCAGCAGGCCCCGGTCGCGTCGACCCCTCTCCAGAACGGCACCGGCGGGGACGTATATACGCTGGGTATCGGCGATCGCGTGCGGATCAGCACCTTCAACGAACCGTCGCTCAGCGGCGAGTTCCAGGTCGGCGGCAAGGGCACGATCAGCTTCCCGCTGATCGGCGACGTTCCTGCGCAGGACAAGACCGGCAAGCAACTGGAGGCGGTGCTGGTCGAGCGGCTGGGCGCGGGCTATATCCGCAACCCGCGCGTCACCGTCGAAGTCCTCAGCTATCGGCCGTTCTTCATCCTTGGCGAAGTGAGCCGTCCGGGCCAGTATCCGACGTTCGACGGCATGACGCTCAGCCGGGCGATCGCGCTGGCCGGGGGATATACCTATCGCGCCAATCGCAAGCAGGCGCTGATCCGGCATCCGGGGGCCACGCAGGAACAGCGCGTTACGATCGATTCCGACGTCCGTATCCAGCCGGGCGACGTGGTACGCATCGGCGAACGTTACTTCTGATCGGTTTTGGGCCGGCCGGCGGGCGGATCGTCCGTCGCCGGCCTTCCGGTTCGCCTCAGCGCAGGATCGCGTCGGTCAGCGCGCCGAAGAGGCGGGACATCGGTTCGCGGAACGTCAATGCGAGCAGCAGCATCGTGACCGGCCAGCGCAGCGAATCGATCAGCGCGGCGGACCATTGTTTCCAGCTCATCGCCGGCACGGCGGTCTTGTCTTCTATACCATTCATGGCGACAGCATATGCGCCCGTGCCGGGGCGGTCCAGCCGTCATGACGCCGGGCGCCGGGCGGCCCGGGACATCGGGATGATTCGGTAACGACCCGTATTTGGTAACTTTTCCGGAATAGCGTATCGGTGAACCGCGATTAGGGCGCGAACGATATGATGTGGCGTAAAGTTTCTGCGAACGACGCGGTCCCCGGTGCGACTGTCGCCGGTCCGTCCGGCGCCAACCCGCTGCGCATGGCGGTGGCGGCCTGCCGCCCCCATTTCATGTTCGCCGGACTGTTCAGCGGGTTGATCAACCTGTTGTACCTGGCCCCGTCGATCTACATGCTGCAGGTGTACGACCGGGTCGTGTCGACGCGCGGGACGGCGACGCTCGTCACGCTGACGGCGATCCTCGCGCTGGCGTTGATCTGTTCGGCCCTGCTCGATTCGGCCCGGATGCGGCTGTTGCAGCGGGCCAGCGTGCGGCTGGAAAAGCTGGCGGCGCAATCCGTCCTCGCGCGTGCCCTGTCGCCGGGGGCCGGCGACCTTGCCGCGCGGCAATCGGCGGCGCGCGATTTCGACACGCTGCGCCAGACGATGACCGGCCCCGCGATCCTTGCGCTGTTCGATGCGCCATGGGCACCGATCTACATCGCGGTGTGCTTCCTGATGCATCCGTGGATCGGCGTGCTGGCGCTGGTGTCGTCGATCCTGCTGGCCGGGATCGCATGGGGAACCGAGCGGGTCACTGCGGGGCTGGTGCAGGCTGCGGGGGCGCAGTCCAACCAGACCTATTCGATGCAGGACTTCTCGATCCGCTCGGCGGAGACAGTCGGCGCGCTCGGCATGCAGGGGGCGCTGGTCCAGCGCCACCTGGGGCAGCGGCTGGGCACGGTGGCGTTGCAGGTGGAAGCGACGCGGGTATCGGGCCGGCTGCTGGCCTTCACCAAGTTCCTGCGCATGTTCATCCAGTCGCTGGCGCTGGGCCTGGGGGCGCTGCTGGCGATCGAGGGGATGATTTCGGGGGGCGCGATCTTTGCCGCCTCGCTGCTGATCTCGCGCGGGTTGCAGCCGATCGAACAGTTCATGGGCGCGCTGCGCAACGTGCTGTCGGCCCGCTCCGCCTATCGCAATCTCCAGGCGCTGTGCGATATGGGGGAGGTGGTCGAGCCGATGCCGTTGCCTGTCCCGACCGGTCGCCTGTCGATCGAGGGGGTGACGGTCGCGACGGATCAGCGCGATACGCCGATCTTGTCCGACATCGTGTTCGACGCGCAGCCGGGCGAACTGATCGCGTTGGTCGGGCCGAGTGGGTCGGGCAAGAGTACGCTGATGCGGGTCCTGTCGGGCGGGCTGGCACCGACCGAGGGCATGGTCCGGCTCGACGGGGCCAATTATGCCGACTGGAACCGCGAGCAGCTCGGCCGGCATATCGGCTATATGTCGCAGGACACGGTCCTGTTCCCCGGCACCGTCCGCGAAAATATCGCCCGTTTCCAGGTCGCGGTCGACGATCAGGGGCATCAGGCGGTGCTCGACGCGGCGACGGCGGCCGGCGCGCACGAACTGATCCTGCAACTGCCGAAGGGATATGATACCCCGCTCGGCCCCGGCGGCGTGACGCTGTCGGCGGGGCAGGCGCAGCGGATCGCCTTTGCCAGGGCGCTCTATGGCCGCCCCGTGCTGTTGCTGCTCGACGAACCGAACGCGCATCTCGACGGCGAGGGCGACCTGTTGCTGATGCGCAAGCTCGTCGCGCTCAAGCAGGCGAATGCGACGCTGATCGTGTCGACCCATCGCACCGGTATCCTGCAGGTCGCCGACCGCATCCTCATGCTGAACGGCGGGGCCGTTCAGGCGTTCGGCCCGCGCGACGAGATCATCAAGCCGCGTCCCGCGGTGCCGCCGCCGCCGCCGCCGGGACCGGGACCCGCCGGGGGCGCGCCGTCCACCGGGGGCGGGGTGACGCTGCATGGCGGTCGCCGCTGGATCGAGGAACCGCCCCAGACCGACAATCCCGTGCTGCGCGATCCCGCCAGCCACGGAAGGAAGCACGCGTAATGACCACCAACGTCGTTCTGCCGCCGCGCGGCATCGTGCCGAACGCGGTCGCCGCGCATGCGCTGCTCGACGATTCGCCCCGGCGTCCGGCGATGGTGGGCGTGGCGGTTGGCCTGGTGTTCTTCGTCGGTTTCCTCGGATGGGCCGGGTTCGCGCGCCTTGACGCTGCGGCGGTCGGCACCGGGCAGGTCGCGGTAATGGGCAACCGCCAGACCGTCCAGCATCGCGACGGCGGAACCGTCGGGCAGGTGCTGGTGCGCGAGGGGCAGCACGTCGCCGCCGGTCAGTTGCTGGTGTCGCTGGCCGCGCCCGAGGTCGACGCGCAGGAACGGGCGCTTGCGGAGAGCGTGATCGGCCTCGAGGCGCAGCAGGCCAGGCTGGAGGCGGAGGTGACCGGCGGTCCGATCCGCTGGCCCGAGGCGTTCGCCGGCTATGCCGGGCGCGACGCCCGGATCGCGGAACGCGCGCGCGCCGTCCAGTCGGGGCAGTCGTCGGCGCGCGGCGGGATGCTCGCGGCCAGCGGGAACGTCAATGTCCAGCGCCGTCGCGAAACCGAGGAACAGATTCGCGGCTATGTCGCGCAGGCCCGCTCCACCCGCGAACAGCGGGAATCGTTGCAGGCGCAGCTGGCCAGTGCGCGGACGCTGCAGGACAAGGGCTTCGTCTCGCTGAATGCGATCCGCCAGCTCGAACGCAGCGTGTCGCAGATGGACGCCGCCATCGCCGACCTGAACGCGCGGGTCGCGGCGTCGCGGGCCAGCAACAGCGGCGTCGCGAGCGAGGACGTCCAGAACCGGCGGCGGATGCAGACCGAAAGCTCGGCCGCGCTGCGCGACACGCTGTTCCAGTTGAACGAGATGCGCCCGAAGTGGCTCGCCGCGCGCGACCAGTTGCGGCGTACGGCGGTGCGCGCACCGGTCGCCGGGCGAATCGTCGGGCTCAGCGTGTTCTCGCAGGGCGCGGTACTGGCCCCGGGCCAACGCGTCCTCGACATCGTTCCCGACGCCGCACCGCTGATCGTGCGAACACAGTTCGCGCCGGGCGATATCGACGGGGTGGAGGAAGGCCGCGAGGCGGAGGTGCGCTTCCTCTCGCTGCACCAGCGCGACCTGCCGATCATCCTGGGATCGGTGCGATCGGTATCGGCCGACGCGCTGACCGACGAGCGCACCGGCGCCAGCCACTACGAGGTCGATGTTGCCGTCCCGCCGAGCCAGTATGCTGCGTTGCAACAGTCGCGTGGCGGCAAGTCGGCAGGAATTCGACCGGGAATTCCAGTGCAGGTGTTCATTCGGCTTCGCAAACGCACCGCGCTGCAATATATGTTCGACCCGTTGGTGGAGGCGTTCTCCCGTTCTTTCCGGGAACGGTAATCGACGTTTCGCCGAATGTTCTCTAAGCGGGGACAGCCGACCGCCCGTTGGGCGCCCGTCAGGGCGGCGGACCGGCTTGTCTGATCGAGGAATGGGTAAATGACGAGCGACACGACCGAGCAGCAGGCCGCCGGACGCAGTGGGGTACTCGATCGCAAGGGGCTGATCGATTTCGTGAGGCTGGGCGCCCTGCTGCGCCGCCGCTGGCTGGTGATCGTCGCGGTGTCGCTGGCGGTGGCGGCGATGGCGTTCCTTGCCTATCGCCTGCAACGGCCGCTGTATGAAGCGACCGCGCAGGTCGCGCTGGACCGGCGCGAGGCGCAGCTAGGCGAACAGAACAACACCGACCTCCCGACCGATTCGCCCGCGGTGGATACCGAGGTGCAGGTCCTCGGTTCGCCGGCCGTCGCCGCGCGCGTGGTCGACAAGCTTGGTCTCGCCCGCGATCCGGCCTTTGCCGGCGACGCGACGACGCCTGCGGCGGCGCGCGAAAACGCGATCGCGGCATTGCAGGCCAAGGTCGATATCAAGCGGACCGGCCTGTCCTACGCGATCGGGGTAACGACCCGTTCCTTCTCCGCTACGAAGGCGGCGAACATCGCCAACGGCGTGGTCGACGAATATGTCGCCGCGCGGCTCGGCAACAAGGAGGCGGATCGCCAGCGGCAGATCCAGCTCCTGCGCCAGCGCATCCAGCAGTTGCGCAGCGAAGTGATCTCGGCCGAATCGGCCATTTCCAGTTATCGGGCGCGCAACGGCCTGGTCGATGTGACGCCGGGCGGAACGAACAGTTCGCAGGCGACCGTCGCGCTGAACGGGCAATTGGCGCAGGCGCAGGCGGAACAGGCGGCGGCGCAGGCGCGGCTGGCGACGGCACGCGGGCAGCTCGCCCGCGGCAGCAGCGGCGAGGCGCTGGGCGCCGCGCTCAATTCCGAAGTGGTTCAGGGGCTGCGCGCGCAGCAGGCGCAGCTGAGCACGCAGCGCGCGGACCTGGTCGGCCGCTACGGTCCGCTCCATCCCGATCTCGCCCGCGTCGACCGGCAGCTGGCCGAGGTGGACGCCCGGATCAAGGCGGAGGTCAATCGGGTCATTTCCAACCTCGAATCGGAATCGCGCGTCGCCAGTGGCCGGGCAAGCTCGCTGCAGTCGTCGATCGGCCGCAACGAAGGATCGTTGCGTGCCGAGAACGCCGCCTCGGTTCGCCTGAACGACCTGCAGCGCAGCGCCGATGCCGCGCGCAACCTGTATCAGACGTTCCTCGACCAGTATCGCGCCGCCGTCGCGCGACAGGGCACGGACCAGACGCTGGCGCACGTCATCGCGCACGCCATGCCGCCGGCCGCCCCGGTTTCGCCCAATCCGATCGTCTATGCGCTGCTCGGCATCGTCGGCGCGCTGCTGGCCGCCGGCCTCGCGGTGACGGTGCTCGAGATGCTGGAAAGCGGCGTCAAGACGAGCGAGGATGTCGAGGAAGAGCTGGGCGTTCCCTCGATCGGCCTGATCCCCGACCTGTCCACCATACCGGGCGTGAAGGTATCGCGTCGCGACCCGATCGGTCCGTCGCAATATCTGATCGGCAATCCCTCGTCGGTCTTCGCCGAATCGTTCCGGGCGGTGCGGACCAACCTGAAGCGATCGGGTGCCAAGGTCGTTGCCATCACCTCGGCGTTGCCGGCGGAAGGCAAGACGACGCTGTCGATCTGCCTTGCGCGCTCGGCCGCGCTGGCCGGGCAGCGGGTGTTGCTGATCGACAGCGATCTTCGCCAGCGCGCCACCACCCGGCGGATGAACGTCGATACGCAGACCGGTTTCGCCGAAGTGCTGGCGGGCAGCTGCACGCTGGAACAGGCGATGGTCGTCGATGAAGCCAGCGGCGCGTTCCTGCTGCCGCAGGCGGGCGCGGTGAGTGATTTCGAACTGTTGGGGTCGGAGGCGATGCGCCGGCTGATGGCGCAGGTCCGCGACCAGTTCGACCTCGTCCTGCTCGATTGCGCGCCGGTGCTGCCGGTGGTCGAGGCGCGACAGGCAGCGGCGCTTGCCGACCGCGTCGTGCTGGCCGTGCGCTGGGGATCCACCCCGCGCAAGGCGATCGGACATGCGATGCGCCTGCTCGATCAGGTGGGCGCGGTGACCGCCGGGGTGGTGCTGACCCGCGCCGACCTGCGCGCGATGGCCAAGAGCGGCTATGGCGACCCGGCCTTCTACTACAACAAGTACAAGACCTATTATGCGTGATCCCATCGCCGCCGCGCGTCGGCCTGTCCGGGTCGGCGTCACGGGACTGCGCGGTATTCCAGGCGTGATGGGCGGGATCGAAAGCCATTGCGAGGAGCTCTATCCTCGCATCGTGGCGATCGATCCCGCGACGGACGTCACCCTTGCCGCCCGGCGTCCCTATGTCCGGCAGGGCACGCCCTACACCGTCGGGTCTCTTCGGGTCGTGCCGCTGCCCTCGACGCGGGTTTCGTCGATCGAGGCGACGCTGAACACCCTGCTGGCGACCCTCTATTTCGGCATCGTCCGCCGGGTCGATCTGTTGCATATCCATGCGATCGGCCCTGCGCTGCTCACCCCTCTGGCCCGTCTGCTCGGCTTGCGGGTCGTGGTGACGCACCATGGTCGCGATTATCGGCGGGCCAAATGGGGCGGCTTTGCGAAGTGGATGCTGGTGACCGGCGAAAAGCTGGCGATCCGGTACGCGCATCAGGTGATCGTGGTGTCGGAAACGCTGGCGGAGCAACTGCGCCGCGAATTTCCCGATCGCGCCGGGCGGGTCCATTACATCCCCAACGGGGTGCCTGCCGTCATCACGGAGGGCCAGGAGGATCCGCGCGTTCTCGAACGGTTCGGGCTGCAACGCGGCGGGTTCATCCTGTCGGTCGGGCGACTGGTGCCGGAAAAGGGATTCGCCGATCTGGTCGCCGCCCATCAGCAATCGGGCAGCCCGATGCCGCTGGTCATCGCCGGTGGTGCCGATCACCAGACCCCGTTCGTACGCGATCTTCTGGCGCAGCAGTCGGACCGGGTGATCTTCACGGGAATGTTGCCCCGGGACGAACTGCGGACCCTGTATCGCAGCGCCGGGCTGTTCGTGCTGGCGTCGCATCACGAAGGTCTGCCGATCGCCGGGCTGGAGGCAACGGCGGTCAGTGCGCCGTCGCTGCTGAGCGATATCGATGCCAATCTCGACGTCGGGTTGCCCCGCGACCGCTATTTCCCGATGGGTGACGTCGCGGCGCTCGCCCGCCGCCTGGTCGATCCGGCCCTGCTGACCCCGGTGGATGGCGCTGCGATCCGTGCGCGGTTCGACTGGAGCCGGATCGCCGAACAGACCCTCGACCGGTATCGGGACATATCGGGACGGCGTTGAAGCGCACCGGTGCGGTCCGAACCGGTGGTTGCGGTTGTGGGTATCGGGCGGCCGTTGCGGCATGGCACGCTGCACCATCGACGATGTGGAGTGGATTGCGTGCCTTGTGCGAAATCGTGCAGGGATTTTATCGAGGACGATGGCCGGATCGCCCATCGTCGGGCGGATGGCGACAGGGCGACCGCGGCGACATTCGGTCACCGGCGCCGTGTCATCGCCTGCTCGCGTCCCGCCGGATGGTCCGCTATGGCACCGGACGGAGGGATCGGAATCGGGGACGGCCTGAACGGCCGCGTCGGATCGCGATCGGATATATGGGGAGCGTCGCCGGGTTCGGACGCGCGCGACAGGGAAGAACAATGGGGAACGCCGGGTGAAAAAGACACCTTTTCCAGCTGACGGGGCCAGCACGTTCGACGGGGCGAACCTGCGTCTCTGGCAAACGCCCCATGCGGCACGGGTGCGGCTGTACGTCTCGTTGCTGGCGCTGGATCTTCTGGCGATCACGGTCGGGCTGCTGTTTCCCGCCGCGTTCCTGAACGTGAAGGGCAGCGTATCGGCGGTCCTCGTCGTCGCCTGCTTCATCTACAGCGTCATCGCATTCAATTCTGGTGCCTTTTCGTTGCGGTCCGGTGCGCAGACGATGATCGACACGGGCGCGGCGGTGCGTTCGCTGTTCCTGACCTACGGCGCGCTGTTCCTGATTTCCTATTTCCTCCGGCTGGACCGCGACATGTCGCGCCTGCTGCTGGCGGTGGCGATGGCCGGGGATCTGGTCCTGGTCGTTCTGTTCCGGCAGCTCGTGTCGCTGCTGGTCGAGACGCGCCTGCGCAACAAGCTGCTGCTGCAGGTGCTGATCTGCGACGGAGCGAGCGTGGACGTGCCGCGGGAATTCCGGGTGATCGACGCCGGGGAACAGGGCATCCGGCCCGACATGCGCGATCCCGCGATGCTCGATCGCTTCGCCCAGTTCATCCAGGGCTATGACCGCGTCATCGTCGCCTGCCAGCCCGAAGCGCGCGCGAACTGGGCGATGATGCTGAAGGGCGCCGACGTCCGGGGCGAGATCGTGGTGGGCGAGATCGACATGTTCGGCGCACTGCGCCTGTCCAAGGTGTCGAAGGTCCCGACGCTGGTGGTGGCGGTGGGGCCGCTGTCCCTGCGCAAGGCGATGGCCAAGCGCGCGTTCGACATCGCCTGCTGCATCCCGGCGCTGATCCTGCTGCTGCCGGCGCTCGGCATCATCTCGCTGGCCATCAAGCTCGACAGTACCGGGCCGGTCCTGTTCCGGCAGCGTCGCGTCGGACGCGGCAACAAGTTCTTCCACATCCTCAAGTTCCGCAGCATGCGTGTCGAACAGAGCGATGCCAGCGGGTCCAAGTCGGCCAGCCGCGACGACGATCGGATCACGCGCGTCGGCTACATCCTGCGGCGGACCAGTATCGACGAGCTGCCGCAGCTTTTCAACGTGCTGCTCGGCCATATGAGCATTGTCGGCCCCCGCCCGCATGCGCTGGGCTCCCTTGCGGGCGAACAGCTGTTCTGGGATGTCGATGAACGGTACTGGCACCGCCATACGCTGAAGCCGGGCATCACCGGGCTGGCCCAGGTTCGCGGCTATCGTGGCGCGACGGTCCATACCGAGGACCTGACCAACCGGTTGCAGGCCGATCTGGAATACATCGCCAACTGGTCGTTCTGGCGCGACCTCGCCATCGTCTTCATGACGCTGCGGGTCATCGTCCACCGCAATACCTATTGACGAAACGTCGCCGCCCGCCGGTGGTGCCGGCGGGCGGACGGGATCAGCCGAGCAGGACAGCGACGCCGAGGATCGCCGCCCAGGGCAGCGTCACGATGGCGACTGCCGCCAGCAGGCGCTGCCGCGGCGAGAACTTGCCGACGCGAGCGACATCGGCCCCGGGCGCCGTCGTCAGGTCGGTATCGAGCTTCACGACGTTGCCGCGGCTGGCGCTGGTGATCGAGCCCGACGGCAGCGTCTCGACGAATTCGCAGCCATAGCCGATCGATCCCGACCGCACCACGCGTGCGCCGACGGTGCCGATGCCGGCGACACCCAGCTCGATCAGCTGTTCCGCCGCCAGCAGGGCATCGGTTTCGATCAGGCAGCCGTCACGGGTCAGGTCGACCAGCGTGACCGGAATCGGCGGGTGCCCCGCAACGCGGAGCACCGCCGTCCGCTGGATGCCGATACGCTGCTGTGCGCGGCGGTTTCCCGCCAGGCCGGTAGTAATCTGGGCGGGCTGCGACACGACATTCCCCAACTGGCTGAACACCGACGAAGCTAGCGGCGACTGTTTACGAAAGCGTTGTGGCGACTGCTTACGAAATGGTTACCGGCCGCTTGAGCCTGCCCCGCACCGCCCTCACGCCAGCGCGGTTCGGGCGATGTCGGCATAGATCGCGGTCAGGGCGTGCAGGTCGTCGATGGCCACCGCCTCGTCCACCTTGTGCATCGTCGCATTCAGCAGGCCGAACTCGACCGTCGGGCACAGGCGCGACAGGAACCGCGCATCCGACGTTCCGCCGGTCGTCGACAGGTCCGGGGTGATCCCGGTGTGGCGTTCGATCGCCGCCGTCACCATGGCGGAGAAATCGGCCGGCGGGGTCAGGAACGCCTCGCCCGATATCCGCCCCTCCACCCGCGCGTCGGGCGCATGGGTACGGACGATGGCGGCGATACGCTCGACCAGCGCCGCGCCCGAATGTTCGTCGTTGAACCGGATCGACAGTCGTGCCGCCGCATGTCCCGGAATGACGTTGGTGGCCGGGTTGCCGACGGTGATGTCGGTGATCTCGATGTTCGACGGCTGGAACCAGGCGTTGCCGTCGTCCAGCACCACCGCTTCGATAGCGGCCAGCGCGGCGACGAGCCTGGGGATCGGATTGTCGGCGAGGTGCGGATAGGCGACATGCCCCTGCCGTCCGGGTACGTCGATCCAGATATTGACCGATCCCCGCCGGCCGATCTTGACCATGTCGCCCAGCCGCCGGGCAGAGGTCGGTTCGCCGACCAGGCACAGGTCGGGGCAGAGGCCGCGCGCCGCCATCCGCTCGATCAGCGCACGCGTGCCGAAGATCGCAGGCCCTTCCTCGTCGCCGGTCACGATCAGGCTGATCGTGCCCGCATCCGCCGGCACCCGCGCGGCAGCGGCGACGAACGCGGCGACCGCACCCTTCATGTCCACCGCACCGCGCCCGTACAGCAGCCCGTCGCGTGCCTCGGGCGCGAAGGGCGGGCTGGTCCAGCCCGGCCCCGGGGCCACGACGTCGACATGGCCGGCAAAGGCGAAGTGCCGTTCGCCGGTGCCGCGCACCGCCAGCAGGTTTTCGACCGGCCCGTCGGGGGCCTCGCCGGTCACGAACCGGTCGACCTCGAACCCCAGCGGTAGCAGCGCCGCTTCCAGCACGTCGAATACCGCCCCCCCTGCGGGGGTCACGCTGTCGCAGGCGATCAGCCCCGCGGCCAGTTCGACGACATCCACCACCTCATATCTCCTTCGCTGCATCCGGCATCCGCAGGCGCGCTCTATCCTAATCGCGGCAAATCGCCACTGGTGGCGTCGATGCGATCGGCTAAGGCGGGTCCGATGCGTATGTTGTTGGTCTGTCTTGCGGTGCTGCTCCTCGTCCCGTCATGGGCCGGTACGGAGCGGCTGCCGCTCTATGCCGGGCCGCCACGGGTATCGGCGACGCCGGTCGATCTCTATCCCGGCGATCCGGCGCGACGCCGCAACGGCGTATTGACCTATCTGGGCGGGGTGTCGCTGACCGCGTCCGACCCCGCCTTTGGTGGCTTCTCCGCGGTGCGGGTCGCGGGCGACCGGTTCACGCTGCTGTCGGACGGCGGCGCGGTGCTGCGCTTTCGCATGGGGGGCGACGGGCAGGTGCGCGATACCCGCGTCACCGAACTGGCGGGGCCGGGTACCGGCTGGGAAAAGCGCGACCGTGATACCGAATCGCTGGCGACGCTGCCGGACGGCGACGTCCTGATCGGCTATGAGCGTCACAACGAGATCTGGCGCTTCGATCCCGCCTTTCGCCCCGTCCGCCATGCCGCCCCGCGCGCGATGCGCCGCTGGTCGGAAAACGGCGGTCCCGAAGCGATGGCGACGATGCCCGACGGTGCCGTCCTCGTCCTCAGCGAGGCGCATGGGAAGAAAGGGCGGCCGGGCTATTCGGCGCTGCGCTTTCCCGGCGATCCGACCACGCCCGGCATCCGGCCGATGCCGTTCCGGTACAAGGCACCGGACGGGTTCCGCGTCACGGATGCCGCAGCGCTGCCCGACGGGCGGCTGCTGGTGCTGACCCGCCGCATCTCGATCGGCGAGTATTTCACCGCGAGGCTGCAGATCGCCGACGTCCGCGCGCTTCGCCCCGGCGCGCTGGTGACGGGACGGACCATCGCCCGGTTCGAACCGCCCGCGCTCCACGACAATTTCGAAGGGCTGGCGGTCGTGCGCGACGGCGACCTGCTGGCGCTGTGGATCGTGTCCGACGACAACCAGTCGGTCACCCAGCGGACGCTGCTGCTGAAGTTCGCCCTGCCGCTGCGTCCCTGATCCGCGACGCCCGGCGATGGTGCCGGCACGATACCGTCGTCCATGCTGTACCGCAGCGAAGGGCTTGTCGCGATACCCCTCCGGGGGCTAGAGGCGGAGCCGTATAGTACCGGGTTCTGTGGGGGTTGGTCGAATGAAGATCGCGGTTTTTGGTCTGGGCTATGTCGGCATGTCGAACGCCGTGCTGCTGGCACAGCATAACGAAGTCGTCGCGGTCGACATTTCGGAAGAGCGGGTCGCGCTGGTCAATGACCGCAAGTCGCCGATCATCGACACCGAACTGGAACAGTTCCTTGCCGAACGCGAACTGAACCTGTCGGCCACCACCGATGCGGCGGCGGCGCTGGCCGGGGCCGATTACGTCATCGTCGCCACCCCGACCAACTACGATGTCGAAACCGACAAGTTCAACACCGGCTCGGTCGAAGCGGTCATCAAGCTGGCGGTCGAACACGCGCCGCAGTCGACCGTCGTCATCAAGTCGACCATCCCGGTCGGTTTCGTTGAGGATGTCCGCCAGCGGCTGAACGCGCCGCAGGTGATCTTCAGCCCCGAATTCCTGCGCGAAGGCCGCGCGCTGTACGACAATCTGCACCCGTCGCGGATCATCGTCGGCGAACGCTCGGATCGCGCGAGCGTCTTCGCCGACCTGCTGCTGGGCGGCGCGGAGAAGAAGGACGTGGCCGTCCTGTTCACCGATTCGCGGGAAGCGGAGGCGATCAAGCTGTTCGCCAACACCTATCTCGCGATGCGCGTCGCCTTCTTCAACGAACTCGACAGCTATGCCATCGCCGGCGGCATGAACACCCGCCAGATCATCGAGGGCGTCGGCCTCGATCCGCGCGTGGGGATGCAGTACAACAACCCCAGCTTCGGCTATGGCGGCTATTGCCTGCCCAAGGACACCAAGCAGCTGCTGGCGAACTATTCCGAAGTGCCGCAGAACCTGATCCGCGCGATCGTCGACGCGAACCGCACGCGCAAGGACTTCCTCGCCGACCAGATCATCGCCCGCAGGCCGACGAAGGTCGGCGTGTACCGCCTGACGATGAAGGCCGGTTCGGACAATTTCCGCCAGTCGTCGATCCAGGGGATCATGAAGCGGGTGAAGGCGAAGGGCATCGAGGTCGTCGTGTACGAACCCGCGCTCGACGACGACCTGTTCTTCGGGTCGCGGGTCGTCAAGGACCTCGACACGTTCAAGGCCGAGTGCGACGTAATCATCGCCAACCGCGCCCCGCCCGAACTGGCCGACATCGGCGACAAGCTGTTCACGCGCGACATCTTCGGGTCGGACTGACAACAGGCGCTGCAAGTTCCTCCCCGGCGCGGGGAGGGGCCACGCTCCCCCCGCCGTTACCGCCGACTTGCTGGATGCAATTGCGAAAGTATTCCCGCGCAGGCCGGGATCCAGAGCCGCACACGCAAGCCGTGGTTTTGCTTGGTTCTGGCCCCCCGCCTGCGCGGGGGTACTGCCGGGCTACGGGGCTAAGTCACGGACTTCCCCATGCCTCCCCGGCTGTCGCGCCGGGCCTAGGGCGCGTGTGCGTCCGACATGAACCGTCGCCCCAGCGAAGGCTGAGGCCTCAAGCGGCTCCTGTCCCGCACCATTCCGGGCAATCCCGGCCTTCGCCGGGATGACGCTTGGTCCGGCGTGGCCTTTGGGCGCGGCGGCGAAGTGGGGCAGCGGCAGGGCGTACATCGTCATGGGCTGGCCGGGGCATATTCCCTGTCCCGCGGCGGTCTGTCCGCAACGTGCCGCCCGTTTCCCCTATATCAGCAAGCCGACCGCCGACCGATGTCCCCCGCCGCTCCCGCCCACGACAAAACCCGCCGGGTCGCTGTGCAGCGCCCCGGCGGGTCTGTTCGTAAACCGGCGTGACCGGATCAGGCGGCTGCGGCGGCTGCCGCGACGGCCTTCTTCTTCACGTCGCGCTTCAGGCGACGGGCACGCAGCGACAGGTCGTCGTCGCTGGTCTTCAGCAGCCAGTTGTCGAGGCCGCCGACATGCTCGACCGAACGCAGGCCGTGGGTCGACACGCGCAGGCGGATCGAGCGCTCCAGCGCTTCCGACATCAGCGTGACGTTCTGCAGGTTCGGCAGGAACGTGCGCTTGGTCTTGTTGTTGGCGTGGGAAACATTGTGACCCACCTGCCGGCCCTTGCCGGTCAGCTCGCAGATGCGCGACATGATCGTTGATCCTGATTCTGTGTCGGGACACATGTCCCGGAAAGACGGCGCGGATAGCGTCGAACGGTCCTCGCGTCAACCGTTCGCGAGCCACTGCAACCCTCGCCGCCGCGGCTGCGTTGTTACGGCATCGATTCGGATCGTACATGAACAGGGAGCAGGTGGATGCGCGCATTTCTGGGGTTGCTGGGGCTGGTCGTCCTGATCGTCGCCGGCCTGATGGCATTCAATTTCATCAACATCGACCAGACGCAGCGCGCCGCCCTGCCGCAGGTAAAGGTCGAAGGGGGCCAGGCACCGAAGTTCGATGTCGAGGTCGGCAAGGTCGAGGTCGGCACTGTGAACCGTTCGGTCGAGGTGCCGGCGATCAAGGTCGAGCGCCCCGCCGGCCAGTAACGGCTGGCCGTCGCCGCCCCCGGCTGGCAAGGGGAGGGGCATGTTCGACGCCGCTCCCATGCACCGCGCGCTCGCCGCCGCCCGTGCCGCCGCGCAGGCAGGCGAGGTTCCGGTCGGCGCAGTGGTATTGCGCGGCGGAGCGGTGATCGCGGTCGCCGCCAATGCGCCGCGCGCACTGGCCGATCCGACCGCGCACGCCGAAATCCTCGCGATCCGCGCCGCGGCACGGGCGCTGGGGCGCGACCGGCTGGAGGATTGCGATCTGTGGGTGACGCTGGAGCCATGCGCGATGTGCGCCGGGGCCATCGCCCATGCCCGCATCGCCCGGCTTTACTACGGGGCATCCGATCCCAAAGGCGGGGCGGTCGAGCACGGCCCGCGCTTCTTTGCCCAGCCGACCTGCCACCACCGCCCCGACATCTATCCGGGCATCGCCGAGGGCGAGGCCGCCGCCTTGCTCCGCAGCTTCTTCGCCGACCGCCGCGACGTTTGACGCGACGATATACGGATCATATATGGTTCGTATATCGAAAGGGAAGCGAATGGGTATCGTGAAGATCGACGATGCGCTGCACGAGGAAGTGCGCCGGGCAAGTGGCGTGCTGTGCCGCTCGATCAATGCGCAGGCGGAATTCTGGATGACCATCGGCATGATCGCCGAGGCCAATCCCGATCTGTCGTTCAACGACATCGTCCGCACCCGCCTTGCCGCCGCACAGGTCCGCGCGGTCGATGCGGTCGCCGTCTGACATGGTCAAGACGCCTGCCGAACTCGCCCTGATGCGCGTGTCGGGCCGCCTGCTCGCTTCGGTGTTCGAGATGCTCGACCGGCAGGCGCTGGCCGGCATGTCGACACTGGCGATCAACGATCTGGTCGAACGGTACATCGTGGACGACTGCGCGGCGCGCCCGGCGAGCAAGGGGCAATATGGCTTCGGCTTCGTGCTCAACAGTTCGATCAACGACGTCGTGTGCCACGGCGTGCCCGATGCCACGGCGGTCGTGCGCGACGGCGATATCGTCAACCTCGACATCACGCTGGAAAAGGACGGCTTCATCGCCGATTCGTCGAAGACCTATCTGGTCGGCAGCGTCAGCCCGCAGGCGCGGCGGCTGGTACAGGCGGCGCAGGGCGCGATGTGGGCGGGCATCGCCCAGGTCCGCCCCGGCGCGCGGCTGGGCGATGTCGGCCACGCAATCGAACGCCATGCCAAGAAGCTCGGCTATTCGGTGGTCCGCGAATATTGCGGGCACGGCATCGGCCGCGAGATGCACGAGGAACCCTCGGTCCTGAATTTCGGCCGGCCCGGCACCGGCGCGGTGCTGCGCGAGGGGATGACCTTCACCGTCGAGCCGATGGTCAATCAGGGATCGCGCAAGGTCGTGAGCGAGGACGACGACTGGACCGTCGTCACCGCCGACGGCAAGCTGTCGGCGCAGTTCGAACACACCGTCGCGGTGACCGCGACCGGGGTCGAGGTGCTGACGCTGCGATCGGATGAGGTGCCGCCGCGGCGGTAACCCTGACCGTATCCCGCGCAGGCGGGGATACGGCCACGATCGTCATGCTCCGTAACCCTGGACCCCCGCCTGCGCGGGGGTACGCAAGCTGTGGCTTACCGAAGCTTGTCCTGCTCGATCGGCACGATCTTGATTTCGACCCGGCGGTTCTCGGCGCGGCCTTCCTCGGTCTCGTTCGACGCGATCGGCTGGGTTTCGCCGAAGCCGCGGGTGCCGACGCGCGCCGACTGTACGCCGCGCGACGTCAGATAGCTGGCGACCGCCGACGCGCGGCGTTCCGACAGTGTCTGGTTGTACGCGTCCGACCCCGTCGAATCGGTATGGCCGTACACGTCGATATAGGTCTGGTTATAGTCGCGCAGCACGTCGGCGACCTGGTCCAGCGTCGAGCGGAACTGCGGCTGCACGTTGGCGCTGTCATAGGCGAAGGTGATGCCCGAGGGCATGTTGAGCACCAGGTCGTCGCCGCGCCGCGTCACCTCGACATCGGTGCCGGCGGTGCGGGCGCGCAGGTCGCGCTCCTGCTTGTCCATATAGGCGCCGATCCCGGCTCCGGCGAGGCCGCCGATGCCCGCGCCGAGGATCTTCTCGGTCCGGTCACGCCGTCCGCCGACCAGGTCGCCCAGCAGATAGCCGCCCACCGCGCCGCCGAGCCCGCCGATCGCCGCGCGCGAGATGCTGCGCTCGCCGGTTTCCGGGTCGGTCACGCACCCGCCGGTCAGCAGCGCCGCCGACAGCGCACCCGCGATCCAGATCTTGCCCGTCGCCATGTTCGATTCCTTTCGTCGTATCCGATCCTGTTCTCGCCCGGATGAACCGGGCAACGCCGGTCTTGTTCCGCATCCGTTTTGAACGGTTGCTGACCGAACGCCGCGCAACAATCCGCGTGGCGGCTGCGACTCGCCGGTTGTGCGCCGGGCGGCATTGCGGCATGGGTGGGCCAGTTCAATGGAACCTCTCACACCCTTCCCCTGGTTCGACGTCGTCATCATCCTCGCGCTGGTGGCGTTGAACGGCGTGTTCGCCATGTCCGAACTCGCCATCGTGTCCGCGCGCAAGGCAAGGCTGGAGGGGCTGGCGAAAGCCGGCGGCAGGGGGGCGCAGACCGCGATGCGCCTCGCCGACGATCCCGGCAAGTTCCTGTCGACCGTCCAGATCGGCATCACGCTGATCGGCATCCTGTCGGGCGCCTATTCGGGCGCCAGCCTCGGCGGACCGGTGGGCGAGCGGCTGGTGCTGCTGGGCGTGCCCGAATCGCTGGGCGACAATGTCGGCTTCGGCGTGGTGATCGCGATCACCACCTTCGCCAGCCTCGTGATCGGCGAGCTGGTGCCCAAGCAATTCGCGCTGCGCAGTCCAGAGCCGATCGCGGTGCTGGTCGCGCTGCCGATGCTGTGGCTGTCGCGGATCACCGCGCCGTTCGTGTGGTTGCTCGACACCACCTCGTCGCTGATCTTCAAGCTGCTGCGCATGAACCGCGAATCCGAAAACCGGGTAACGGCGGAGGAACTGCACCTGCTGGTCGCCGAAGCCAGCCGGTCGGGCGTGATCGAGGAGCATGAACGCTCGATCATCTCGGGTGTCGTCCGCCTCGCCGACCGTCCGGTGCGCGAGGTGATGACGCCGCGGACCGACGTCGAATGGCTCGACGTCACGCTCGACGAAGCCGGCGTCCGCGCGGCGATGGCGACGACGCCGCACACCCGCCTGCCGGTCGCCGAAGGATCGGTCGACGCGGTGATCGGCGTGGTGCAGGCGCGCGACATCGTGGCGGCGATCTGTCGCGGCGAGCCGCTAAACCTGCGCGCGCTGCTCCATGAAGCACCGGTGCTGCCCGATCAGGTCGACGCGATGGACGCGTTGCAGGCGATCCGCCGCGCGGCGGTGCCGATGGGCCTCGTCCACGACGAATATGGTCATTTCGAAGGGATCGTGACCCCCGCCGACCTGCTGCGCGCGATCGCCGGCGATTTCGCATCGGACGCCGACGAGGGCGATTCGCCGCACATCATCCGCCGCGAGGACGGATCGCTGCTGGTGTCGGGACAGACCCCCGCCGACCAGCTGGCCGAACGCATCGGCATCGACCTGCCCGAGGACCGCGACTATGCGACCGTCGCCGGCCTCGCGCTCGCCATCCTCAAGCACCTGCCGACCGAGGGCGAGCATTTCTCCGAACAGGGCTGGCGCTTCGAGATCGTCGACATGGACGGCCGCAAGATCGACAAGCTGCTGGTCGAGCACGTCGGATAGGGGTGACCCGCGGCTCAGCGGCGGGTCCATGTCTCCACCGCATCGTCGCGCTTCGCCCGCAACGCCCGGCGGGCGCGGGCATCGTTCAGGCCATAGGCTTGCAGGAACGTGACGCTGTTGGCGATCGCCGCGGCGTGGCCCGGCCCCTCGGCCTTCCCGATCAGGTCATGCGTGCCGCCGCGATAGGTGACGGCGAATTTGTCGCCGGCCGGCGCGCTCTGTACCGGGAACAGATGATCGTGCCAGTCGCTGACGAACCCCGGCACGACGTCGGCATCGCCCGTGACGATCATCATCGGCAACGCGTCGGCGGCATAGGCGGTCGGCGTCACCAGCCCCGGTATGCGGCCGGGTGACGAAAACCCCAGCACCGCCTTCACGCTCGGGTCGCGAAATGGGGCGATGTGGTTCAACCCGCCGCCCAGGCACAGGGCGATCAGCGTTCCGAAACTATGGCCGGCAGCGACCACCGGCTTGCCCGGCCAGGTCCGCGCGGCATAGCCGCTGGCGGCCCGCTGGTCGGCGATCCGTTCCATGAAGCTCGCCTGCATCGTGAAGTTCGCGCGGTCGGGATAGTGCATCGAATCGACATGGACGGGCGCGATCACCGCGAACCCGGCGTCGCGCCATGCCGATGCCGCCGCGTCGTAGCGTTCGGGCCATGCTCCATGGCCGGTCGACAGCAGCACCACCCCGCGTACCTTGTCGGGAACCCACGTCACCATCGTCGTCGACCGGGTCGGCGATATGACCAGCGGCAGCGTTGCGGTCGGTGCGGCCAATGCCGGCACGGCCGCCGTGACGGTCGCAAGGGCGATCAGGACGTGTCGGATTGCTGGCATGGATGTTCCCCCGGATGATTCGCCGACGCTATCGGTCGGTCGGGGGGAACGCCAGCGCTACAGCTTCCCGAACGTCGCCTCGAACCCGGCGATATCGCCGGCTGCCAGCAAGCGCGCCTGTTCGACCCAGCGGTCCTTCGCCATGCGCGGCGCGAACATGCCGAGCCCGGCGGCGACGGCATCGGCGCGGGCGGCGTCAAGCGTCGCGAGCGTCGCGATGTCGGGAACGCCCTGTTCGACCAGCATCGCCGCGACCTTCGGCCCCAGTCCTTTCAGGCGGGTCAGGTCGGTCTCGCTCGCCGCGGCGGCCGGCGCGGTCGGGGCGGGTGCAGGTGTCGCAACAGGTGCGGCCACGGGCGGTACGATCGGCTCGGGAATCGCGACCGGCGCTGCCACCGGGCTTGCAACCGGCTCGGGCGCCACGACCGGCGCAGGCGCCGCAACCGGTGCCGTCTCCCGCTCGACCGTCACGGTTTCCGCCGGCGCCTCGCCGCTGCGTTCCAGATGCCCCGCATCCTCCAGCTCGCGCACGCCCTGCCGCCGACGACGCGACAGCTTCATGCCGTACGCGATGCCGATGATCGTCAGCACCGCCAGCACCGCGATCAGTACGAAATGCACGGAGGTCAGCGTGGCGAGGAAACCGGGCGATTGCAGGGGAGTGGTGCCGCTATCCATCTTGTCCGTTCCTTGACGTTGCTTCGCGTGCGACTTCGCGCCAGCCGATGTCGCGGCGGCAGAAGCCGGGGAAATCGAGCGCGTCGACCGCGCGATACGCCGCCTGCTGCGCGGCGGTGACGTTCGCCCCCCGCGCGGTAACGGCCAGCACCCGACCTCCGGCGGTCACAACGCCCGTGTCGCCCGAACGGGTTCCCGCGTGGAACACGGTCGCGCCGGTTGCCTCCGCCGCGGCGATCCCGCCGATCGGCTGCCCGGTCTCCGGTGTGCCGGGATAGCCGGTAGCGGCCATCACCACCGTCAGCGCGGTGTCGTCGCTGAACACCGGCGGCGCCACCTGATCGAGCGTGCCCTGCGCCACCGCCAGCAGCACCGGCAACAGGTCGCTGTCCAGCCGCGCCATCAGCACCTGGGCTTCGGGATCGCCGAAGCGCGCATTATATTCGATCAGCTTCGGCCCCCGCTCGGTCAGCATCAGCCCGGCATAGAGCACCCCCGAATAGGGCGTGCCGCGCTGCGCCATCGCCGCCACGGTCGGCGCGACGATCGTGTCAATCGCCAGTTTCTCCAGCGCAGGGCCAAGCACCGGCGCGGGCGAATAGGCGCCCATGCCGCCGGTATTCGGTCCGACGTCGCCGTCGCCGACGCGCTTGTGGTCCTGCGCCGATCCGAACGACAGCAGCGACACGCCGTCGGTCAGCACGAACAGGCTGGCTTCCTCGCCGGCCAGGAATTCCTCGATCACCGCCTCGCCGCCGGGCTGTTCGAAGATCGCGGCCAGCGCGCCCTCCGCCTCGGCACGGTCCATCGCCACCGTCACGCCCTTGCCCGCCGCAAGGCCGTCGGCCTTGATGACCACCGGCAGCGAGAAGGGGGAAAGCGCCGCGACGCCCTCCTCCAGCGAGTTGACTCGGACATAGCCGGCGGTCGGGATATCGGCCTCGCGGCACAGATCCTTGGTATAGCCCTTCGATCCTTCCAGCTGCGCTGCCGCCGCCGACGGCCCGAAGACCGCGATCCCGGCGCTGCGCAGATCGTCGGCAAGGCCGGCGACCAGCGGCGCTTCGGGTCCCACCACGACCAGTTCCACTGACCGCTCATCGCAGAAGCGCACCACCGCGGCGTGATCGGTCACGTCCAGCGGGACCAGCGTCGCCGACCGGGCGATGCCGGGGTTGCCGGGCGCGGCATAAAGCGTATCGAGGAGCGGCGACTGCGCCAGCTTCCATGCCAGCGCATGTTCGCGCCCACCCGATCCGATCAACAGGACATTCATGGACGATCGTTTCCCCGATTTTTCCTCGAGCCGGCTCGTAGCCGAGCCGCGAGCGAACGACAACGCCGCCCCCGAAAGCGTCAGCGAACTCGCCGGCCGGCTGAAGCGCATGGTCGAGGGCGAATTCGGCCGCGTCCGCCTGCGCGGCGAAATCTCGGGCTACAAGCGCGCGTCGTCGGGCCATGTCTATCTGGCGCTGAAGGACGATGCCGCGTTGATCGACGGGGTGATGTGGCGCGGATCGGCCGGCCGCCTCGCCTTCACCCCGCAGGACGGCGTGGAGGTGATCGCGACCGGCAAGCTCACCACCTATCCCGGTCGCTCGCGCTACCAGATCGTCATCGACCATCTGGAGCTGGCGGGCGAGGGCGCGCTGATGGCGCTGCTGGAAAAGCTGAAGGCGAAGCTGGCGGGCGAGGGGCTGTTCGACGTGGGCAGAAAGCGCCCGCTGCCGTTCCTGCCGCGCACCATCGGCATCGTCACCTCGCCGACCGGCGCGGTGATCCGCGACATCCTCCACCGGCTATCGGATCGCTGCCCGACGCATGTGCTGGTGTGGCCGGTGAAGGTGCAGGGCGAGGGCGCCGCGGCGGAAATCGCGGCGGCGGTCCAAGGGTTCGCGTCCCTTCCACCCCGTCCTCAACCGTACCCCGGCGAAGGCCGGGATCCAGTTACGGACCATTTGCAAGGAGTCGCAGACGTCACCCAACTGGACCCCGGCCTCCGCCGGGGTACGGAAGGTGATGGGGGTAACCAGATCTACCGCCCCGACCTCCTGATCGTCGCGCGCGGCGGCGGCTCCATCGAGGACCTGTGGTGCTTCAACGAGGAAGTCGTCGTCCGCGCGGTCGCCGCTTCGCCGATCCCGGTCATTTCCGCGGTCGGGCACGAGACCGACACGACGCTGTGCGACCACGCCGCCGACCTGCGCGCGCCGACGCCGACCGCCGCTGCCGAGATCGCGGTGCCGGTCCGCGCCGACCTCACCCACACCATCGCCAGCCTGTCGCTGCGTACCCAGCGATGCGCGCGCCGCTATCACGATCGAGGGCGCGAGCAGTTGGCCGGGCTGGTCCGCGTCATGCCCCGCCGCGACGCGCTGCTGGGACCCCAGCGGCAGCGGCTGGACGATGTCGCCGGCCGGCTGTCGCTGGCGCTCGAACGCCGCGTCGCCACCGCGCGGCGCAGCCTCGACCGCCACGGCCATGCGCTCCGGCCCGCAATGCTGGCCCAGCGGCTGGCGCAGGCCCGCGCCCGGTTCGACGGTAGCGCGCGGATGCTGGAACAGGTGAACCCCGATAACCTGCTGCAAAAGGGCTATGTCCGCGTCGTCGCCCGCGCCAGCGGCAAGACGGTGGCGTCGGCCGCCGACGCCCGCGCGGCGGGTGCGGTGCAGCTGCACTTCCGCGACGGCGTGCTCGATGCGAAGGTTGAGCGTCCCGGAGGGCGCGCCTATGTCGAACCGACCCAACCCACCCTGCTCTGATCCGGAAGCCCCATGCTGAAACCCGAAAGCCGCCCCGCCAGGCTGCAATATCTGACCAACAATTTCCGGGTGCTGGTCGACGGCGACTATGTGACCTGCGCCGGCACCGGTGCGCGCATCCCGCTGGAGGAACTGCGCTACTGGAGCGCGGCGCGGCAGGAAGCCTATGCCACCGCCGAGGCCGCGACCGCCGCGCTCGCCCCGCAATGATCCTTGCCGCGGTCGTGGCCGTGGCGGCGCAGGGCGCGATCGCGCTCGACGGCACGCCGGGACAGGGCGCGGTCGTGATGGGCAGCGTGCCCGCGGGCGCCACGCTGCAACTCGACGGCACCCCGGTCACGGTCGCGCCGGACGGGCGATTCCTGATCGCGTTCGACCGCGATGCCGGACCGTCGGCGACGTTGGTCGCGACTCTTTCCGACGGGCCGCGCCTCGTCCGCCCGATCGCCGTTCCCCCGCGTGCGTGGCGGATCGAGCGGCTGCCGACGCTGCCGCGCGTGTCGCAGCCCTCGGCCGAATTCCGGCGCCGCCGCGCGCCCGAACTGGCGCAGATCGCCGCCGCCCGCGACATCGCGACCGATGCGGCAGGGTGGCGGCGGCGCTTCGTCTGGCCGGTCACCGGTCGCATCTCCGGCCTGTTCGGGTCGCAGCGCGTCTATGCCGGCGAACCCGGCGCCTATCATTCGGGCGTCGACGTCGCCCGCCCGACCGGAACCCCCGTCGCCGCGCCCGCCGACGGCGTCGTGATCCTCGCCGCCGCGTCGCCCTTCACGCTGGAGGGCAATCTGTTGATGATCGACCACGGCATGGGGCTGAACAGCGCGTTCCTGCACCTGTCGCGCATCGACGTGAAGGTCGGCGACCGGATACGGCAGGGGCAGGTCGTCGGTGCGATCGGCGCGACCGGGCGTGCGACCGGCCCGCACCTGCATTGGGGCATGAAGTGGCACGATGCGCGGATCGATCCGCTGCTGCTCGCCGGACCGATGGCACCCTGACGGAACCGTGCGTGCCGGCAAACATTTCGGTTCTGTATCAAACGGGGAACCTGCCATGCTGCGTGCCACCATCCTGACCGCCCTTGCCGCCACCGCCCTTGCCGGCTGCACCACGACCACCGCCACCGGTGGAATCGCCGGCCGCAGCGCCACCGCGCCGCTGCGCACCGCCGCCGGTGCCGATGTCGGCACCGTCACCGCGACCGAAATGGCCGGCGGTATCCAGGTCAGGATCGACGCGCGGGGCATGCCTGCCGGCACCCACGGCGCGCATGTCCACACCACCGGCCGCTGCGACGCGCCCGACTTCACGACCGCCGGCGGCCACTGGAATCCGACCGCGAAGCAGCACGGCACCAGCAACCCCGCCGGTCCCCATGCGGGCGACGCACCCAATCTGACGATCGGTGCCGACGGCAGCGGGTCGGTCACGATCATGCTGCCCGCGGGCACGATGGCCGGGCTGCTCGATGCCGATGGCTCGGCGTTCGTGATCCATGCCGCCGCCGACGACTACAGGACCGATCCGTCGGGCAATTCGGGTGGGCGCATCGCCTGCGGCGTGTTCGCCGCCGCCTGATTGCAAGGGACGGCCGGGCGGCGCATAGCGCGGGGATGACCACGCGACGCACCGTCCTGGCTGGCATCGCCGCCACTACCACCCTGTCCGCTCTCCCCGTTCGGGCGCAGGGCTGGCGGCCCGCGCTGGTCGCGGGCACCTATGCCGGCAAAGGCGGGGCAGGGCTCTACCGCCTGCCGGCCAGCGGCCGCGGCTGGCGCGTCGGCACCGCCGATCCGGTGCTGAAGGACGCCTCGTTCGGCATATCGCGCGGCTCGATGCGCTACCTCGTGCGCGAATCCGCCGCCGGCCGGATGATCGCGACGCAGGATGGCCGGATCGTCGCCGACCTGCCCAGCGGCGGCGACGATCCCTGCCACATCGCCATCGACGGCAACGGCCGGCTGCTCGCCGTCGCCAACTATTCCTCGGGCACCGTCGCGCTGTATCCGCTCGCCGCCGGCATCCCCCAGCCGCCGGTCGTCCGCCAGCATCGCGGCACCGGGCCGCGCGCCGATCGCCAGAGCGGCCCGCACGCGCACTGGGTCGGCTTCACCCCCGACAACCGCTTCCTCCATTCGGTCGACCTCGGCGCCGACGCGATCTTCGCCTATGCGCTTTCGACCGGAGAGGTCGGCGAGCCCGCCATCGCATGGCGCGCACCGCCCGGCGCCGGCCCGCGCCACCTTGCCTATCACCCAGAACTGCCCGTCGCCTATGTCGTGACCGAGCTTGCCAATACGCTGGTGACGCTCGACGCGCTGCCCGACGGCACGCTGACCACCCGCGCCACCACGTCGCTGCTGCCCGCCGGCTGGCAGGGCAGTTCGCAGGCGGCGCATGTCGCGATCGACCGCGCCGGCCGCCGCCTCTACGCCTCGAACCGGGGGCACAACAGCATCGCGGTGTTCGACCTCGCCGAGGACGGCAGCGCGACGCTGGCCCGGCACATGCCCTGCGGCGGCGACTGGCCGCGCTTCTTCCTGCTGCTGGAGGATACCGGACAGCTGCTGGTCGCCAACGAACGCAGCGGCGAGGTCGCGGTCTTCGCGCTCACCTATGACGGCCGCCTGCGCCCGACACCGGCGCGGCTCGTGGTCCCCGGCGTGGTGTTCCTCGACCGGGCATAGGCGCCGCGCCTACCCCAGCCGGTCCACCACGTCCGCCAGCGCCGCGTCCAGCACCCCCAGCATCCCGGTCCACCCGCCGATCGCATCCAGCTCGCCCGGCCCGTCGGAAATGCCGCGCAGCCCCATGACCGGCACGCCGAAACGCTGGCCGACCCGCACCACCGCGAACGTCTCCATGTCGACCATGTCGGCATCGATCGCGTCGTAATCGCTGCCGCCGACGATATCGCCGCCGGTCGACAGCCGCGCCACCGGCCAGTCGATCGGCGTCGTCAGCGCCAGCTCGGCCCCGAAATCGGCGAAGGGCACCACCCCCCTCGCGAAACCGATCCGCGACGCATCCATGTCGCGCCATGTGACGCTTGCGACCTGCCACACCGACCCCAGCGGCAGCGTGCGCGACCCCGCCGATCCGATCGACACGATCAGGTCGGGCAGGGCGGCCATCCCCGCCAGCGCCATCGCCGTCCCCGCCGCCGCCTCGATCGGTCCGACGCCGGTGATGAGCGGTATGAAGCGTTCAGCGAGACGGCGTCCATATTCGTGGTCCGTCGCCATCACGAACAACACCCGCCGCGCCCCGATCCGCGTCCCCTGCATCGCCATTCTCCCATCGTGTCGCCGCCGTCGTGGGCGCGGGATCGGGTGCGGGCAAGGCCTTGCGCGCCGCCTCGGCCTCGTGCCGCGTCTTCAGCGCGCGGAGGTTGGCCAGCAGCAACGCGTCGGTTTCCGCCTGCGTCGCCCGGTCCGCCGGTGCAAATTGGCGATCCCGATCGTCCCCGCCATCGCACCCGCCGCGCGACAGCAACGGCCGCACGAAGCTGTCCGAATAGCGTCGGCGACGCCCGACGATCGTGCCGCCATGCCAAACCGGCTCGTCCCACCCCAATACGGCGCGCTCGAACGCCGCCTGTTCGATCGTCGGCGCGACCTTGGCGAGCGCCCGGTCCCATGCGCGCGCAAACACTTCGCCGCCGCCTGATCCACCCAGTGGTGGTCAAGCTCCCGGCATGATCCGCGTCCGCATCGTCCCGCGGCTCCTTGTCGTCGCGGTGCTGGCGGCATCGGGCGCCTGCCTGCTCGGCGGCGCGGCGCTGTAGGAACGCATCGCGGCACCCGATGGGCGGGGCGTTGTCGAACGCCATACCCCGGCCCGATGGCAGGCGTGGCGGACGTGCGACTTCGACATGCCGGTCCTTGCGCGCTATATCGAACCCGACGGCACGGTGATCGCATCGAATACGCCCATCGAGCTTTCCGGCGATGGTCGGCTTTATCGGGACGCCGACGGAGTGTCGATCGGCAGCACCGGCGTCTATGACCGCCGGACCCGCACCATGGTCGGTGCAGGACTGACACCGGCATTATCGCTATTGCAAAGCGAAAGCATTTGTGGTGGGATAAAGATCGGTTTTGCCGTCCCGAACGCGGATTCACCCACTTCCCCCGGCCGAACCCGGTTGCTAAGGGCCACGGGTACAGCTCGATAACCTCCCGCGGCGGTCCTCCGTCGACGGCCGTTCGATCCGGCCCGTCGAATCCCGCCCGCGACCAACTGGGAAGGATCCGCATGACCGCAATCGGCCAGGACACGCTCGGCACCCGCGACACGCTCGATGTCGGCGGCAAGACCTATTCTTACTATTCGCTGGCGAAGGCCGCGGCAAAGCTCGGCGACGTGTCGCGGCTGCCCTTCTCGATGAAGGTGCTGCTGGAGAACATGCTGCGCTTCGAGGACGGCGTGACCGTCACTCCCGAGGACGCGCAGGCACTGGTCGACTGGCAGAAGGACGCCCGCTCGGACCGCGAGATCCAGTATCGCCCGGCGCGCGTGCTGATGCAGGACTTCACCGGCGTTCCCTGCGTCGTCGATCTGGCGGCGATGCGCGACGCGATCACCACGCTCGGCGGCGACGCGGGCAAGATCAATCCGCAGGTTCCTGTCCACCTCGTGATCGATCACTCGGTGATGGTCGACGAATTCGGCACGCCGACCGCGGCCGAAGAGAATGTCGAACTGGAATATCAGCGCAACATCGAACGCTACGAATTTCTCAAATGGGGTTCGAAGGCGCTCGACAATTTCTCGGTCGTGCCGCCGGGCACCGGCATCTGCCACCAGGTGAACCTCGAATATGTCGCGCAGGCGGTGTGGTCGTCGGAATCGACCGACGGCAGCGGCACCATCGCCTATCCCGACACGCTGGTCGGCACCGACAGCCACACGACGATGGTCAATGGTCTGGGCGTGCTCGGCTGGGGCGTCGGCGGGATCGAGGCGGAGGCCGCGATGCTCGGCCAGCCGGTGTCGATGCTGATCCCCGAGGTCGTCGGCTTCAAGCTGACCGGCAAGCTGGGCGAGGGCATCACCGCCACCGACCTCGTGCTGACCGTCACGCAGATGCTGCGCGCCAGGGGCGTGGTCGGCCGCTTCGTCGAATTCTACGGTCCGGGCCTGTCGTCGATGACGCTGGCCGATCGGGCGACGATCGCCAACATGGCGCCCGAATATGGCGCGACCTGCGGCTTCTTCCCGATCGATGACAAGACCATCGATTACATGCGCCTGACCGCGCGTCCGGCCGAAGTCATCGCGCTGACCGAAGCCTATGCCAAGGCCAACGGTTTCTGGCGCGACGAGAATGCGGTCGATCCGATCTTCACCGACACGCTCGAACTCGACATGTCGTCGGTCGTGCCGTCGCTCGCCGGGCCGAAGCGTCCGCAGGACCGCGTCGAGCTGCCGATGGTCGACGACGTCTTCAACGGCGACCTGACCAAGGTCTACAAGAAGGACGCCGCCGTCCGTGCCCCGGTCGAGGGTGCGACCCACGACATCGGCGACGGCGACGTCGTGATCGCCGCCATCACCAGCTGCACCAACACGTCGAACCCGTCGGTGCTGGTCGCCGCCGGCCTCGTCGCGCGCAAGGCCAATGCGCTGGGCCTCAAGCCCAAGCCCTGGGTCAAGACCTCGCTGGCACCGGGTTCGCAGGTCGTGACCGACTATCTCGACAAGGCCGGGCTGACCGCCGATCTGAACGCGGTCGGCTTCAACCTCGTCGGCTATGGCTGCACCACCTGCATCGGCAATTCGGGGCCGCTCAGCCCGCCGATCTCGGCGGCGATCAACGGCAACGACATCGTCGCCGCCTCGGTCCTGTCGGGCAACCGCAACTTCGAAGGCCGCGTGTCGGCCGATGTGCGTGCCAACTTCCTCGCCTCGCCGCCGCTGGTCGTCGCCTATGCGCTGAAGGGCACGGTGACGCAGGACATGGTCTCGACCCCGATCGGGCAGGGCTCGGACGGGCAGGACGTCTATCTCAAGGACATCTGGCCGACCAACGAAGAGGTCGCCGACCTGATGGCCGCCAACATCGACGACGGCATGTTCCGCTCGCGCTACGGCAACGTCTATGCCGGCGACAAGCATTGGGCCGGCATTTCGGTCGAGGGGTCGGACACCTACAAATGGCCGACGTCGAGCACCTACATCGCCAATCCGCCCTATTTCGATGGGCTGACGATGACCCCGAACCCGATCTCGGACATCATCGAGGCAAAGCCGCTCGCCATCCTCGGCGACTCGATCACCACCGACCACATTTCGCCGGCAGGGTCGATCAAGGCGGACAGCCCGGCCGGAACTTTCCTGCAAGAACATCAGGTTAGCCGCCGCGACTTCAATTCCTACGGCGCCCGCCGCGGCAACCACGACGTCATGATGCGCGGCACCTTCGCCAATATCCGCATCAAGAACGAAATGGTCCCCGGCGTCGAGGGCGGCATGAGCCGCTATGACGGCGAGGTCATGCCGATCTACGACGCCGCCATGCGCCACAAGGCCGACGGCACCCCGCTGGTCGTGATCGCCGGCAAGGAATATGGCACCGGCTCGTCGCGCGACTGGGCGGCAAAGGGCACCAACCTGCTCGGCGTCCGCGCCGTCATCACCGAAAGCTTCGAGCGCATCCACCGCTCGAACCTCGTCGGCATGGGCGTGCTGCCGCTCCAGTTCGCCGAAGGCGTGACGCGTCAGTCGCTGGGCCTGACCGGCGACGAGACCTTCACGATCCAGGGCGTGGCCGGCCTGCGCCCGCGCCAGGACGTCGAGGTCATCATGGTCCGCGCCGACGGCACGACCGAGACGTTCCAGACCAGGTGCCGGATCGATACCGTCAACGAGCTGGAATATTTCCTGAACGGCGGCATCCTGCAGTACGTGCTGCGCAAGCTGGCCGCGTAAGGGGAAGCGCCCGACGGCAAAAGGGCCGCGCCTCCCGACCGGGAGGCGCGGCCCTTTTTGTTGGCGTTCTCGCACGTTCATCTTCATCTAAGAGCCCGACTCATAATTCGAGCTTTGCGATACGGCGGGTCATTCGCCTGATGGATGCGATGATGAGCCATGCTTCTGACGAGGCGATGGAAGCCTCCCAGTCCTTGGCGAGGCGTCGGCATCGGTT
>NZ_JASCXF010000039.1:0-37339 GCF_030062225.1 Sphingomonas sp. 2R-10 | reverse complement strand
CTGCTCGCCGATCTGGGCGGGGCGTCGGGCGGCGCGCGGCCGAAGGTCCATGTCGGCTTTGGCCCTGACGGCGCGATCAGCGTTGGCGACGGCGAATTGCCGCCGGGGCATGCCGCATGGATCGTCAAGTTTCGCGCCGGTGCCGACCCGGTCGATATCGGTCCGCTGGAACAGTACTATGCCGGCATGGCGCGGGCGGCGGGGGTAACGATCGGCGAGACGCGGCTGATCGCGGCGGCGGACGGGCCGCCCCGGTTCGCCGCACGGCGCTTCGACCGGCCGGGCGGGGGCCCGCGGGTCCACATGGTGTCGCTGGCCGGTGCGATCGAGGCCCCGCCGCAGATCCCCGGGACGATCGATTACGACATGTTCCTGCGCGCCACCCGCGCGATCACGCGGGATGAGGGGGATGTGTTCCGGCGAACGATGTTCAACGTGCTGGCGGGGAATCGCGACGATCATGCGCGCCAGCATGCGTATCTGATGGACGATGCCGGCGAACGGCACCTTGCCCCGGCCTATGACCTGACCTTTTCCGACGGGCCGGGGGGCGAGCATACGCTGGCGATCGCGGGGGAAGGGGCGAGGCCGACGCGCGCGCATGTCGACCGGATCGCCAGGACCCATGGCATCGCCCCCCGGATCGTCGCCGCGATCGTCGAGCAGGTGGCCGGACCATGCGCGCGACACCGGGGTCAGCCGCGATACGATGGCAATGGTCGGGGCAAGGCTGTCGGCGATCCGCGCGGAGTTTGCCGGGCGCGGGTGACGCGCCGGCGGCGCGCAGCGCGGATAGCGCGCCGAGGACAGGCACAGCATTTCGCCCTGCCGCACCGCCGACAGGTCGAACAGCGTGGCGATGAGGCCCGTCGAGCGTTCGGGCGCACGTCGAAGCGCGCCGCCCCCGCCAGCAGGTCGATATCGCGCGCCTCGCCCGAAAAGGCGATGGCGAGGCGCGACGCGGCATCGAGCGACAGCGTCGAGCCGTCGGGCAGGCGCGCGTTGCGGCGCTGGCATAGACCTGTCGTTCGCCCCGGCCGGGGGCGCGCAGCCGCCAGACCGCGGGCAGCGCGACCGTCAGCGCGGCACAGGCCGCCGCCGCCAGCAACCCGCGCCCGGCCCGCTTCGCGACCGTCGCCCCGCGACCGACGGGGCGGGGACGGGGGGCGGGTTCCGGCGACAGCGCCGGTTCGCGGGCGGTCGCGTCCGACAGCGCGGGATCGTCGAGCAGGCGGCGCATCGTGGCGAACACCACCGAATCGGCGACGCGATAGGCATAGGCGAGCGGTTGGTCGATCGTCTGTCGCCGGTCCTGTTCGATCAGCGTCAGGTTCAGCACCGTGCCGAACCGGTCGAACGGCGCGGGCAGGAAGGTGAAGTCGCTCTGTCCCGACAGCTCGATGCCCTTGATATCGGTCTTGCCGATGTTCACGGGCCGCGAGAAGGCGGCGACGTTGGTCGCATCGGTCAGGCCGGGCAGCAGGCTGGTCGGCAGGCCGGTGGTGCCGAACGCGACGTTGTTGACGGTGCGGTTGGTGACGAACCCGTCGAGCGATTTGCAGAACAGCGCGGCGGCGACATAGCCGACCTTGCCGAAATAGCGTTCGATCGACAGGTCGAGGTCGGTCGACTTGTACGGGCGCAGGTTCGGGTTGCCGATCGATACGCTGACTTCGCCATTGCCGCGCGCCACGCTGCCGTTGACTGCCAGCGCACCGAGGCCGGGCCGGTTGATGTTGCGCGCGGCGGCGGCGCGGACCAGCAGGCCGACGGCCGGTTCGACCACCAGGTTAATCGCCGGCAGCACGCCGTCATACTCGCCCTGCACCGTCACCGGCCCGACATTGGCGACACCGGTCGAGGTCACGCCGGTACGATAGAGCCTGATGACAGTCGCGTGGCGGTGCGATGCGCGGATACTGCCCGACGAAGGGCGCAATATCCTATGGCCGGGCCCCCGTCGCGATCAGGCCCGAAGCTTCGGCTCCGGCACCGACAGATGTCCTCTCCCCGGATACGATATCGTCGGCCAGCAGCATCAGTTCGTGCGCCGTCGACGAACCGACATCGGCGACCTCGCCGAGCGCAAGGCCCGACCGGCGGCGGATCGCCGCATCCCAGTCGGCACGGACCGACGCCCAATAGTCCCGCGTCCTGCCCCAATAGTCGTCGGCGGCCCTGATCGGGAAGTCGGTGGCGGGAACGTAGGTGTTGACCACATATTCGTGGACGAACGTCGCCGGCCGGCCGTCCTTCGTGCCGATCTTGGCATTGTCCTGTTCATGGACCCAGCCCGCCGGGGTCAGGACGTGCCGGTTGGTCCCGACATAATGGTCGTAGGGCGGATGGCGCGTGGCGTCGCGCCGCGCGAGCGGCCGGCGGGTTTCGTCGCTGGTCCAGCGAGTCGCACCGTCATCGTACCGCCAGCGGCCGATCCCGCCGTATCGCGGCGAATCGTCGGTCTGCCAGACGGTCTGCGACCACGCCCCGCGCCGTTCCGATTCCGGCACCGGCCGCAGGGTCCAGCGCCCCGGACCGACATAGACCAGCACCGTCGCCGGTTGCCACGTCCAGTCCTGTCGCCAGTGCTTGACGACCATCGTCCTGCCATTGCCGTCGCTCACCACCAGCAGATGCTGGAGGACGACATGGCCGGGCGTGTCGACGATCGCGCGCACTACTTCGTGCCCGCCGCTGACCTTGGCCGGGTACGGAGTATAGCCCGCGACCAGCGGCGTCGTCTCGCGCATGTCGAACGTCACCTTGAAGGTGCCGGCCATCTTCAGGATCGCGGCATGGTCGCGCGCCTGGTCGCCATATTGCGCCGTGGCGAGCGGGGCCGGGGCGCCTTGGGCGAGCGCAGGCGACGTCGCCAGCAGGGCAAGGCCTGCCGCGGCGAACAGGAAGAGCGGATGGTGCATCGGATCGGACCTCACAGGACGAGGGACAGGGAGATGCCGGCATTGCGGCCCGGCTGCGAAAAGGCGTCGCGGATGGTCGAGGCGGACGTCAGCCCGCGCACGTCGCTCCACCAGAAATAGCGCAGGTCGGTGATGTTGAAGATGCCGGCGCGGATCGTCGCCCCCTCGTGCAGGCGCAACGACGCGGTGGCATCGAACACCCAGAAGCCGCTGGGCGTGAAACAGGACGTGCCGGGGACCGCCGGCCGCGTGCCCGCCGCCGGCTGCGCGGCGACGTTGCAGCTGTTGTTGGTGTCGGACAGGTCCTTGCCGGCGGAATGCGTCGCGACGAGTTCGGCACGGAACGGGCCGTCGTCGGGCTGGTAGAACAGGCCGGCGACGATCTTGACCGGCTCGACGCTGTCGAGCGGCATGGTGCCGGCGACGCCGGCGGTGCGCATCCTGCCCTTCGCATAGGACGCGGCGGCCCGTATGCCCACACCTACGGACAAGCGCGCCTCGCCCCGCGCCTCCAGCCCCTCGATCGTCACCCGCCCGCGATTGACGAACTGGTACACGGCGGGATTGGCGGCGGTGAACGCGCCGGACACCTGCACCTGATCGATGAAGTTGCGGAAGCGGCTGCTGAACGCCGTTCCGCTCAGCGACCAGCGCGCACCGGTCAGGCGGACGCCGCCCTCGATACTCTCGCTCGTTTCGGGTTCGAGGTCGGGGTTGGGGATCGACCGGTAATTGGCGACGATGTTGGCGAACCCGTTGTTGATCTGGTTCGGCTCGGGCGGTTTGAAGCCCTGGCCATAGTTGGCGAACAGCCGGACGCCCTCCGCGACCCGCGCCACCGCGCCAAGGCGGGGCGTGACCCGCGATCCGTTCTGCCCGCGCGGGGTGAAGGTCGTGAACAGCGGATCGTTCTGCGGATCGAGCCGGTAATGGTCGAAGCGGATCGCCGGGAACAGCGTCAGCAACCCGTCGGCGATACCGATCTCGTCCTGCGCGAACACCCCGACCAGTTCGTAGTCGGTCGTCGGAAAGGCGCGGGTCGGATAGGTTTCGCCCGCCGGGGGCACCGTGCCGCCGCGCACGCCGGTCTGCCGCGTCTTCGAATAATCGGCGCCATAGGCGAACAGGTGCGTGGCCGGGCCGGTCGTCGCCCGGCTTTCCAGTTGCAGCGTGCCGCCGAACACCTCGTTGTCGAACCGGTTGATGCGGACGCGGTCGGTGCCGACCCGGTCCTCCCACCCGGTCTGCACGGTGGCGCTCTTCTGGTAATAGGCTGCGGCCCGCACACCGCTGACCACGCCGTCGCCGGCATAGCGATAGTCGATCGTGCCGCGATTGCGCGCGGTGGTGTCGCGCGCCTCCAGCCCGAGCACCGCCGTCGCCGCCGGCGGTGCGGCGGTCACGCGGGTGATCGCGCTCAACACGTCGGTATCGACGACGGCGTCGAAGCGTTCATAGGTCAGCCGCACCCGGCTCGCATCATCAGGGCTCCAGACGAGACGCCCCAGCAACGCGTTCGAGGCGGTGTCCTGCGGGTTCGGCGTGGTGCGGTTGGTATCGGCGCTGTCGACGGTGCCCCTGTTCGCCAGTTCGTGCCCGTCGCGCCGCGTATAGGCGACCATTGCCTGCACGTCGCCCTGCCGCCCGGCCACAACCAGCCCCTTCGTCCAGCTGTCGTCCGAGGAATCATACCCGACCCGGGCGCCGCCGCCGACCGATCCGCCGTCGCGCAGGAAATCCTGCGGGTCGCGCGTGATGAAACTGACCGCCCCGGCGACGCCGTCGCTGCCGTACAATGCCGATGCCGGGCCACGGAGAATCTCCACCGACTTCAGCAGGTCGAGGTCGACATAATCGCCGCGACCGACCGACTGCGCCCCGAAGCTGAAGGCGTCCGGCACCCGCACGCCGTCGACGGTGATGAGGACGCGGTTCCCTTCCAGCCCGCGGATGTTGAAGCCGCTGTCGCGGTCGCGCCCGGTCGACGATCCCGCCGCGGTGAAGCGGGCCGGCGCGCGTCGTACCGCGACGCCGGGTTCGTAGCGTAGCAGGTCCTTCACGTCGTTCACCAACCGGTCCGCGATCGTGGCGGCGTCGATGACCGACACGGTCTGCGGCACGTCCTCCACCCGTTTCTCGCCGCGCGTCGCGGTCACGGTGATGTCGCTGTCGTCCGACGCGCCCCTTTCGCCAGCGCTGCCGGACATGGCGGGTTGGACGACGGTCTGCGCCGGAGCCACCGTCGGCAGGACGCAGAGGGTCAGGGCCGCGACGGCAGCGCCGCGCAGCAGATATGCGGATGTCATGGATGCTTCCCCTTCTCGCTTCGTCCGGTAATGCGAGTCACTAGCGTTAGCAAGTGGTTCATTTGCAGGACCGGAAGGGTCGCGACGGGATCATGATCGGCGACGGCACCGCACCGCTGCTGGGCACGGCGTTGGGGATCCACCCGCCCGGCGATCCTGATGATCGCGGCTGTCGGTCGCGCGGGGCGCGAACCGGATGCGGCCGGAGGGCGCGGTCGCCCTGCCCTTCATTCCGGCCTGCAAGAATTCCGACGCGGCTCCGTCACCAAGCTGAAATGGACGGCGGCTAGCGGCCCGGACAGGACGGCACGTCGATATCCGCCGTCCACAGGGGAATCACATGTTGCCGTTCTTGCGTCTGCTTCGCGCCACGACCGCGCTCGCCTTCGTCATCGCCACGCCGTTCGCCGCCCATGCGCAGACCGCGGAGAGCGGGACCGATCCGGAGGCGGACGCCGAAATCGTCGTCAACGGCAGCTATGCGCGCAGCCTGTCGGCGGCGATCGAGACCAAGCGCCGCGCCGCGTACGGCGTGGACTCGATCAATTCGACCGATATCGGCAAATTCCCGACGCAGAACGTCGCCGAAGCGTTGCAGCTGATCCCCGGCGTCGCCATCACCCGCCCGCGCGGCGAGGGGCTGTACGTCAGCGTCCGCGGTCTGGGACCGCAGTTCCAGAACACGCAGCTCAACGGGCGCAGCGTGGCGCTCAACGACCTGATCGAAAATGGCGGCGCGCAGGGCCGGCAGTTCCGGTTCGAGATGCTGCCCGCCGAGTTCACCGCCAGCATCGACGTCATCAAGACCCCGACCGCCGACATGGTCGAAGGGGCGCTGGGCGGCAACATCGACGTCAAGACCTTCCATCCGCTCGACACGGGCAATACCACGTCGATCAACCTGCGCGGCACCTATACGTCGCAGACCCGCGACGTCCGCCCGAACATGACAGCGCTCACCAGTGCCAAGAACGACGACGGCAGCTTCGGCGTGCTGGCCGGCGTGCAATATTGGGGCAAGACGGTCCGCAACGATCGCTTCATGAATTTCGGATGGCTGCTGAACCGCTACACCGCGGCCGGCGCGGGGGGCCTTGCCGCCGGGCTGTATTCGCCGACGCGTACCCGCCCGACCGTCGAAACCGAGGACCGCAGGCGCGTGTCGGGCATCGTCTCCGCACAGTGGCGGCCGTCGGCCGAACTGGAAACGACGCTCGACATCCTCGCGACGCAGCTCGACGTCGCCTATGACGAATTCGGCCTCGACATCTATCCGGACGATCCGGGGACGTCGGTCGTGCCGGGAACGGCGGTGATCGAAGGCGACACGCTGGTCGCCGCGACGATCAGCCGCGCCCGGTTCATGGCGTCGCGCGAATACAGCCTGAACCGTCACGACCTGCTGACCATCGGGTTGAAGCAGGTGTGGAACCCCGGCCGCTGGCACCTGTCGCTGAACGGCAACTGGTCGAGCGCGCACAGCTATCATCCCGATTATCGCCGGGGCACGGTGCGCAGCCGCGCCTTCTTCAACGGGCCGCTCACCTATGACGCGCGCGGCGGGTACAAGGTCATGCCGACCTTCACGACCCCCGTGGATGTCACCGACCCGGCCAGCTACGCCCTCTTCCCGTTCAATATCGCACCCAAGGACAGCAAGGACCGGGACAGCTATGTCCGCGGCGATGTGGCGCGCGACTTCGACGGTTTCCTGTCGAAACTGGCTGCCGGCGGGGAATATCACTGGCGCAAGCGGGACTATTTCCGGCGCGACTACAACGTCAGTCCCGCCAGCAGCGTGCCGCTCGGCATATTGGGAAGCGGCGGGTATGCGGCGATGCCGTACGACGATTTCCTAAAAGGGGTGGCCGGCAATGCTCCGCACAACTGGCTGGTCCCGGTGACCGAGGCCTATCTCGCGCGGTTCTTCACCCCCGCCGTCGAGAACAGCGCCCTGACGCTCGGCGATCGCCGGTCGTCGTTCGTCGTCACCGAAAAGATCGCCGCCGCCTATGTCCGCGCCGATTACGACTTCGGCGTCGGCGGGGTGCCGATCACCGGCAATGTCGGCGCGCGGTATGTCCACACCGATCAGGTGTCGAGCGGGACGCTGACCAGCGGAACGACCTTCACCCCGGTCAGCTTCCCCAAGACGTTCAACAACGTCCTGCCGAGCTTCAACCTGCGCGCCGAGCTTCGGCCGACGCTGGTCGCGCGGTTGGCGGCCAGTCGGGTGCTGACCCGGCCGAACGTCACCGACACGGCACCGCGCATCACGGTATCGACCGATGCCCCGACCGCAAGCGGCGGCAACCCGGAACTCGTTCCCTTCCTTGCCACGCAGGTCGACGGGTCGCTCGAATGGTATTTCGCGCGCACGGGCATGCTGTCGGGCGCGGTATTCCACAAGGCGCTGGACGATTACATCACCCAGCAGAATACCGAGATCACGATCCCCGGCCGCGGCCTCGTCCGCCTGGCGACGCAGGTGAATGGCGGCCGGGCGAAGGTGTACGGTGCCGAAGTCGCCTATACGCAGGTGTTCGGCTTCCTGCCCGCGCCGCTCAACGGGCTGGGGATGCAGGGGTCGTACACCCACACGTCGGTGCAGGCGGAATATACCGCGGGATCGCGAACGATCCGCGACCAGTTGCTCGGCCTGTCGAAGAACAGCTTCAATCTCGTCGGCTTCTACGACAACGGTCCGGTATCGGCCCGCCTGTCCTATGTCTGGCGCGACAAATATCTGTCGGGCACCGGCAGCACGACCCAGGCACCGACCTATGTCGATGCGTTCGGCTCGCTCGACGGCAATCTGTCGCTGCGCGTGAACGACCAGATGACCGTCAGCCTCGAAGGGATCAACCTCGCCGGGGCGCGGCAATATACCTATAACGACAGCAAGGCCCGGTTCGGGGAAATCAACTATTATGGCCGGACGATCCTGTTCGGCGTGCGGACGGCGTTCTGATGCGCCCCGTCCTGCTACGCGTCGTCGCCCTGCTGGCTGCCGTCGTCGCCTGTACGGCGGCGGCCCCGCGCCCGCCGCTCAGGATGAACGACGTACAGGTCATCGGCTCGCACAACAGCTTCAAGCGCCGCATTCCCGATGCGGTGATGGCGGCGATCCGGGCGCGATCGCCGGCGGAGGCCGACGCGCTGGATTATGACCATCTGTCGCTGACCGCGCAGCTCGATCGCGGCGTGCGCCAGCTCGAACTCGATATCTTCGCCGACCCGGCGGGCGGGCGCTATGCCGACCCCGCCGGCGAGAGGCTGGCAAAGGCGGCGGGCGAGACGACCGGGTTCGACCGCACGGCCATGCTGCGGCCGGGGTTCAAGGTGTTCCACATTCCCGACGTCGACTATCTGTCGGGATGCGTCACCTTCCGCCGGTGTCTGCAGGAAATCGACGACTGGTCGCGCGCGCATCCGCACCATGTGCCGATCATGATTACGATCAATGCCGCCGATCGGGCGTCGGGACGGGCCGGGATCACCGACCCGCTCCCGCTCACCGCGCCGCTGCTCGACGCGCTGGACGACGAGATCCGCGCGACGCTGGCACCGGGCAGGACCGTCACGCCGGACGAGGTGCGCGGGACCGCGCCGACCCTGCGCGACGGCGTCCGCGCGCGGGGCTGGCCGACGCTGGATCGCACGCGCGGGCGGCTGTACTTCGTCCTCGACGTGCGGCCGGAGGTCGGCGAACTCTATCGCGCCGGCCACCCTTCGCTGCGGGGGCGACCGATCTTCGGGTGGTATGACGCGACCACGGCCGAGGGGGTGGTGCAGATCGTGCAGGATCCGCTGATCGACGGCGCCAGGATACGCGACTGGGTGCAGCACGGAGTGATCGTGCGGACGCGCAGCGACCTGCCGACCGCGGACGCCCGGGCCGGCAATCACATCCGCGCCGACGCTGCGGCGGCGAGCGGTGCGCAGGCGGTCAGCACCGATTATTATCCCGGTGCCCCCATGCGGTCGGGTATCGACTTCCGGGTGACGCTGCCCGGTGGCGTGATGGAGCGGTGCAATCCGGTGTTGCGAGCAGGAGCCTGCGCCCTGCCGCGCGGAGGGGCGGCGGCACATCTGTCAGAACAGATATACGCTGGCGCCTGAGCGAGGCCGACGGACGGAGCGGGCCTTTACGCAGAGGGCAAGCTGAGCGTCGCGATGGTTCCGCCGTTCGGGGCATCGGCCAGGGTGAAGTCACCGCCGTGTCTGGCTGCGAAGTCGCGGAGGATGCTGAGGCCGAGGCCTGCGCCGCCCGTGTCGCGATTGCGAGAGGCGTCGCCGCGTTCGAACGGACGCAGCAGACGCTCGCGATCGCCGGCCGGGATACCGGGACCATCGTCGATTATCGATATGCATACGCTGGTGTCGACCTGTCGCACGGTGAGCCTGCCGCCCCCTGCATAATCGATCGCGTTGCGCAGGAGATTCTCTACCGCGCGCCGGAAGACGAGTTCGGGCACCGCAACGCGCGCCTCGTCGCCGGGCAGGAGCCGGACGATCGCGCTGCCCTGATCCATATCCTCGACGATCACGGCGAGCAGAGGCCGGACATCGACCACTTCGGCAGGCGCAGCGGCGTCGCGGGCGAAGGCCAGGACCTCGCCGATCATCGCCTGCATCCGTTCGACATCGGCGACCATGCGGGCGCGCTGCGGTTCGGGCGCGGCCTCTATCCGCAGGCGCAGCCCGGTCAGCGGCGTGCGCAGGTCGTGGGCGATCGCGGTCAGCATTCGCGCGCGTTCCACCGCTTCGATGGCGAGCCGGTCGCGCATCGCGGCGATCGCCGCGGCCGCTTCGCGCAGTTCGCGCGGTCCTTCGTGCGGGAGCGGGGCTGCGCGATCGTTGTCGAGCGCCCCGGCGAGGGTACGGAAGGGGCGGGTCAGCCGCCTCGCAAAGACCCACGCGATGGGAGCGAGCAGCAGGAGGCTGACGGCCAGCGCGATCAGGATGTTGCGCTGCCATCCGCCGAGGAAGGGCCGCACCGGCTCCACGCTGAGCCAGCGACCGCCTGGCTGTCGTACGCTCGTCGTGAAGGCGGTCATCGGCAGGCCGATCAGCGCGGAGCGGACCATGCCGCCAGCGGCACCCGGCGCGACCATATCGAAACGGCCCCGTGCCCGCTGTACGAGGACGAACGCCGGCGGCAGCGCAGCGGCACCGGGGCTGAGCGCCGTTCCGACCGTCGCCTTCTGGACATGCACGCCGATCCGCGCCGTACCGTCCGGCCATGTCACCCGCACATCGCGCGGAGACCGGCCCAACTCGGCTGCGATCAGTCCTTCCAGCATTGTCAGGCGCGCACCTCGTGGCGGCTCGGCAACGATATGGCGTTCGAATCCAGGAGTCGGCCTGTGCACCGCCGCGATGGCTTCGCCCGCGCTGACGCGAAGCACGGGCGGTTGGGGCGCGAGGATGACGATCGCGGCGGTAGTCGCGACACTCAGTATGGCGACGGCGACGCCAAAGCCACCAATCGCCACGAGCGCGCTGGGTGCGCGTCTCATGCCGGATGGACCGTCGGCAGGAAGCGGTATCCGACACCGCGCACCGTCTCGATCAGGGGAGCGGCATGCGCCTCGGCCAGCTTGCGACGCAGGCGGCTGACGGCGATGTCGATCGCCCGGTCGTAGGACGCTGCGTCCAGCCCGCGCGCGAGGTCGAGCAGCGCGTCGCGCGTGAGGATGCGGCCCGGGCGGCGGACGAACGCCGCGAGCAATGCGTGTTCGCCCTCGCTCAACGATAGCGCGCGCCCGTCAGGATCGCGCAGTCGTCGCTCGGCCATATCGAGCCACCAACCGGCGAACACCACTCCGCTGTCTGCGCGGGCGGCAGCGGAACGCTCCGCCCCCGGCCTTCGCAGCAGCGCCCGCACCCGCGCCAGCAACTCGCGTGGCTCGAACGGCTTGGTCAGGTAATCCCACGCGCCGACTTCCAGCCCGACGATCCGGTCGGTCACGGCGTCAAGGGCACTGAGCATCAGGATCGGCGCGCCGGCGGGGGCAAGGCGGCGGCACAGCGACAGCCCGTCCTCTCCCGGCATCATCACGTCGAGCACGATCAGATCGACGGATGCTTCGGCCAGTTCGCGTTCGCACGTCGCGGCGTTCCCGGCGGTACGGACCGCATAGCCGTGCCCGCCGAGGAAGTCTGCGAGCGCATCGCGGATGCTGGCATCGTCATCGACGATGAGGATCGTGCTGGCGGCGATGAGATCGGATTCCATGGCTGTGCTTCTACCAGCGCCATGTAGCATTTGCGTATCGCGGCACGCTACCGAACGGCCATCACGAGGCTACCCCGATCCGCTCGAATACCGCCCGGACAAACGGTCTGGAGGAAATGGCATGAAGGCGCGACATGGGCTGGTGGCGGGATTGCTGGCTGGCGTGGCGTCGGGCGGGCTTCACGCACAGCAGACGCCGGAGTCTGCCGCGTCATCCCCGCCGATCCCGGTTCCGGCACAGCCGGGGCGGACGGATGTACCGGCCGACACTCCGACCCCTGCGAAGGACACCGCACCCCGGATGGAGTTTCGCGGTGCCGACGGAAAGCCGCTGCCTCCCGAGATCCAGCGCCAACTGGAAGAACAGTTCCGCAAGAACCCGCCATCCATGAACAGGGCGACGGGTGGGCCCGGTGCAGGCGCGAACGGGAGCGACATCGTCGTGACCGGACAGCGGCCACGCGGTGCGGTGGTCGGCGACCTCCCGGCCGAACGCACGTTCGACCAGCTCGACATCAGGGCGTTCGGTGCCGACAATATCGGCGCGCTGCTGGACGCGATCGGCCCGCAGGTGGCGAGCAACCGCGGGCGCGGGGACAGCGGCCCCGTCACGTTGCTCAACGGCCGGCGCGTGTCGGATTTCTCCGAGATCGCGCGGATACCCACCGAGGCGATCGAGCGGATGGAGGTGTTCCCCGAGGAACTGGCGCTCAGATACGGCTATCGCGCCGACCAGAAGGTCGTGAATGTGGTGACGTACGAACGCTTCACCTCTCGCGTCGCCCAGGCAGGCTATCTAGCGCCGACCGGGGGAGGGCGCGACACCGGCGTCGGCAATGTCGACTATCTGCGGCTCCGCGGGAATACCCGCATCGGTCTGGGCGCGACGTACAGCCGGGCCGCGTCGCTGCTGGAAAGCGACCGGGATGTGCAGCAGTTTTCCGGATCGCCCGAACTCGGCCGGTTCCGGACACTCTTGCCGTCAAGCGAGCAGGGCTCGGTCAACGGGCTGGTCAGCGGTCATGTCCTGCGCGACGTGTCCGCGACATTGAACGCCCGGTTCGAGGCGAACAGCAGCATGAGCCTGCTCGGACCCGGCGAGGATGGTCCGCTGCGCCGCGACAGCGACCGGCGCGTCGGGCACCTCGGCACCACGCTGGGCGGCAGGAGCGGGTGGTGGCTGTGGACGTTCACCGGCAACTACGACCGCACCAGTACCAGGGTATTCACGGACATTGCCGATGCGACCGGCATACGCGACGAGGCACGGTCGATCGACACGCTTGCCAGTGCCGACCTGCTGCTGACCGGCCCGGTCCTGGAACTGCCCGCAGGACCGGTGTCGGCGAGCGTGCGCGGCGGTGTCGATGTTCGCGACTTCGACGGCCGATCGTCGCGTGGCGGCCCTGATGGCCGATCCGACCTCTCCCGCGACCGGGCGTCGGCGCAGGTCAGTCTCGACCTTCCGCTTTCGAGCCGTGCCGGCAGGATAGCGTCCCCGATCGGCAACCTTTCCGCCAACGTGAACCTCGCGGTCGAGCGATTGTCCGATGCCGGAACCTTGCGAACCTTCGGCTACGGTTTTTCGTGGTCGCCGGTGGATGCGGTCGGGTTCATCGCTTCCGTCACCGACGAGGAAGGCGCGCCGACGCTGGAGCAGCTCGCCGGACCGTTGCTGGTCACCCCCAATGTCCGGACGTTCGATATCGGCCGGGGCGAGGTGGTCGACGTCACGCGTGTATCGGGCGGCAATACGGCCCTGCGTCCCGACGATCGTCACGTCGTCCGGCTGGGACTGAACGTCCGCCCCCGCGCCCGCACCGACCTTACCCTCAGCCTCGATTATGTCGCCACGCGGATCGACGATCCGATCGCCGCCTTTCCGATCGTGACGCCGCGGATCGAGGCCATCGTCCCCGATCGCTTCACGCGGGGTGGCGACGGGCGGCTTCAGCGGATCGACGGACGCCCGCTCAACTTCGCCGAGGCGCGTCAGGAGCAGGTACGCTGGGGCATCAACTTCACCCGGCCGCTGGGACCAGTGCCCCCGGGCATCCAGAACGCCCGGACGCGGGTGTTCGCGAGCGAGGCGGAAGCCCGGCGGGCGCTGCCGAATGCCGTCTTCACCCGGGCCGAGCCGGGGAGCGCGATGTCCAGAAGTGCTGCCAACCTGACGAGCCGGGTGTTCGTCAGCCTGTACCACAACTGGTATCTGGAGGATACGATCACCCTGCGCGGTGGACTTCCCGCACTCGACCTGCTGGACGGCGGTGCGGTCGACGTCGGCGGTGGCCGGCGTCGGCACGAGGTCGAGTTCCAGGCCGGCGCCTTCAAGCGCGGTCTGGGTGCCCGCGTCACGGCCATCTGGCGGAGCGGGACCCGGATCGGTGGATCGGGCAACGCTACGGAAGACCTGCGCTTCGGCGATTTCGCCACGGCGAACCTCAGCCTGTTCGCCAACCTTGCCGAACGCTTCGGCGGTGCCGCTGCACCCGGATGGTTGAAAGGAACCCGTGCCACCATCGGCGTCACCAACCTGTTCAACACCCGCCCGCAGGTGCGCGACCGCGTCGGCGTGACACCGCTAAACTACCAGCCCGCCTACCTCGACCCGTCAGGTCGCGTGTTCAACTTCAATCTGCGGAAGGTCTTCTGACCGGTCGAGTGGTCGCCATGGGGTCATTGCAGAATGTCTTGGCCAGCGTACGCCAAGACCGGATGACCGGATCTGAACCGCTCGCGCAGCGACGTGGACGCCGTCTGCAGGGACGTGGGGCTGAGGCTGCCTGACGAACGCGGTCAGGCGCTCGCACGCGTGCTGTACGATGGAGGCGCGGACGCAGGCGTCGCCAACCGCAAGCAGTTGCGCGGCACGCTGCTCGCCTTGTCGCTGGGGAAGTGAGGATGCGCGGACCTTCGAAGGAACAGTTGGCGGCCTGGACGGCCGAAACCAAACGCGTCGGGTTTGAGCAGCGCAACTGGTCGGTCGTCCACTGGTTGGCGGCGCTGATCGTCACGCCGCTGCTGGCAGGTCTGGCCGCCAGCTTGCTGAATTACCCCCCTGCCCTGGCAGCGGCTTGCTGGGTTGCGGCGGCCGTCGCCGGCACGGCGATGCCCGTCTGATTCTTCGATCCTCGTCGCTTCAAGCCACGGCCGCCCGGCACGTCCTGACCGCGCGGCAGCAAGCACGCAGCCGGGTTCGAGATCGGGCGGTGCTGGTGCCCCGGTCTTGCCCATTATGCCTGCCGGGAGATGAGGTCGTGGCCCCGAAGGGGCGGTGCATGGGCGGGAGGCTCGCAACCCTCATGCCGTCGCCCGGCTTTTGGCAAACCCCGGTATTCGTAGCGCTGTAGCACCCTTGCGGCACGTCGCGAGGCCTCTCCCCCTTGCCGATCCTGATACCGCGGGCCCTCCAAATTCGTGACCTTGATATCGTTTTCGGGATTCTGCGGGGCATTAGTCCGGCCTGAGAGCCGGCCAGCAGACACTTTGCCTCAAAAATCGGGGCAGCTGCCCGGATTATCCGGGGACGGCCTGATTCGGGCGCGATGCGGGGGCGTTACATAAAAAGGGCACAGATATACGCTACCACCCGGTGACGGAGGTAATGTTGCCCTCGCTACGTCAATGGAATTGCGCAGGACAGGATGGTAGGCCACACCCCGCCGGGTCGAGCACGACAATCGCCTGTGGCATCGATGCTCCCATATCTGCTCGCTCATTTTGCAAAGAGCCAGCTATGGCACGCCAGCACCTTGTTGTTCGCCTTCTTCCTGACCGAGGCTTGTGGGTTGAGCGTCGGGTCTATGGGTTGGATCATGGCCGGGTCGCTTATCCTCAACGGCGCGGTCGATGCCGCTCTCGGTCTGTGGTGGCGTACGAAGGTGGCCAGTACTGCTGACGCCGTGCATCTTCAGGCGTGGGGTGCGCCGGCGACCTGCCTGTTCTTCCTGCTATTCTGCGCGACGCCGTTGATCGCATCCGATTTTCGACTGGCCTGGGCACTTACGATGCTGGTCTGTTTTCGAGCCAGTTATCCATGCATCGACGTACCCCAGAACGCCATCGTCGCGCTTGCCGTTCTCACCGGCGAAGCGAGATGCGCTTTGCTCGCCAAACGCAACATGGCGTCAGGGCTCGCGGCCCTCGCCGTGGGAGGGCTTGCAGCACCGCTGCTGATCCAAGGTCGCGACGCTGTCGTCTGGATCGCCTGGGCAGGATGCCTCTCGATGCTCGTATGCGGCACCGCGTGGTGGCTGGGGCGTACAAAAATGATCGGTGATGACGCCTCGTCGGCAATGGAGCCGGATTCGACGCATGGCTTGCCGTTCGCAGTGATCCTCGCGGCCCTCGCGATGATGATGACGGGCACTGCGACCTTTCGCACCCTGGAGCCCTATCACGCGGCCTTTGCCGGCAATGGTCCGGGTTTGCTCCTGTGGGCAGCGACCGGCGGACTGGTCGGTCAGGCGCTGTGGTTCGCCGGGCGATACAGGCTGAATATCGCCGGCGTCCTGGTGACTGCCGCGCTGCTTCTGGGGCTGGCTGCGATGGGTATCCTGCGGGCAACGCCGCTCGGCACGGTCATGGCAGGCCTGGGGTTCGGTATGGGAACAGGCGGATTGTGGCTGGTGCTGTGGTCGTCGATGATGAACCGCGCGGCAACGGGGCGAGCGACCGTGTATGTCGGTGTTTTCACCTGCGTATCCAAATGCGCGCAGGCCGTGGCGCTGTTATTGCTTGGCAGCGTGCTGGCGACCTCCCCCTATCGCGATACGCTGACCGATCCGTGGTCCGCGCCGTCGCTGCTTATGGTCTGTGCGCTGGGTGCCATCGGCACGACGTCTCTTGCCCTGGCCTTCGCCTATGCTGTCAGTCGAACAGCGTCCGATGGAAGACCAGCGACGCCGCGCCCAATGGTCCGGCGAGATCGGGTTCCAGGCTAGCGACATCGAGCAACGTCATCGGCGCGCGTGTCGCCCGCCGGTCGGTCAGCGTCGTTTCCGGCCATTCCGCTGCGTCGACGATCCGGCGCGCCAGCACGCGCGGCAAACGGCCCCCCAGGATCAGCGCCTCGCAGTCCAAGGTGCGGCGAAGCACGCCGAACAGATAGGAGAAGCCCGACTGATGCTCGGCCAGCCAGTCCTCGACACCGGGCCATGCCGGATCGAACCGCGCGACCATGTCGGCGATCCCGGTGGTCGATACGCCGTGATCGGCGAGGCAGGCGCGAAGCGTCGCGAGATTGGGTGTGGTCCGTCCCGCCATCGGAAAGAGACCCGCGATCTCCCCCGCATTGCCGTGGCGACCCCGCATCAGCACCCCATCGACGATGATCCCCGCGCCGAACCCCGAAGCGACGTTGACGTAGCACGAACTCGCATAGCGCGAGCCGACGCCAAGCAGGCGTTCCCCCAATGCCGCGGCGCTGGCGATGTTCTCGACGACGACAGGCATCGCTAGCCGACGCGATGCGTCCGCGCGCAGATCGACCAGCGCCCAGTCTTCCAGCTCTTCGGCCGGGTTCACCATGTCGGGCGCGACGAAAAAGCCCGCGACGGCGATGCCGAGGCCATTCAGCCTGTCCGGTTCGATACCCAGCGACGTCAACGCCCCGGTCCCGAACGACGCGGCCGCGTCCAACAGGTCGCCACGCGGCATGCCCGGCATCGTGATCTCGGTGTGCGCGCGTACGCATCCGGCCAGGTCGAGCAGGACGACGTCCGCCCGATCGGTCATCACCGACAGGCCAAGCGCAAAGGCCGCATCCGGCACGATATGGATGATATTGCTGGGTTGCCCCCGGCCTTCCGCAACGGTTGCCCCGGCGCGGACCAGGCCGGCCACTTCCAATTCCTCGGTCGCACGAAAGATCGCGGTGCCGGACAGGCCGGTTTCCCGGATCAGTACCGATCGCGATACGCTGCCGTGCCGCCTGATCGCAGCGAGCACCGTGCGTGCGCGCGCAGAAACGCCTGCGGCTCTCATCAAACGCCCCTTCATCATGCGCCCCGGCTACCGACCACGGTGAAAATCCGCCAGCAACGATTTACTGTCAATTAATATCACACAACATGATATATAAGGGTAGGAGACGATGGGGGACTGATTCGAAATGCGTTGCCAAATCCGTTGGGTTCACGGCCTGCTGGCCGGCACGATGCTGACAAGCACCGCCGCGCTGGCGCAGTCGCAAGCGCCTGCTTCGGCTACGGAGCAAACTGCGGACGAAGGGTCCGAAGAGGGGCAGGAGATCGTCGTCACCGGCTTTCGCGCCTCACAGCGTTCAGCGACCAGGGCGAAGCGCGACTCCGCCGTGATCCTCGATGCCGTTTCGCAGGATGATGTAGGGCGGCTGCCCGACCTCAACATCGTCGAGGCCAGCCGGCGGATCACGGGTGTGTCCGTGGTCGGCGGTGCCGATCCGACCAAGAACCGTGACATCTATCAGCGCGCCACGATCCGCGGACTCGATCCCAGATATAATCTGGTGACGATCGACGGAATCCCGCTGGCCTCGCCCGACTGGGTGTTCCGCGGCGCACGGCTCGACATGCTGCCGTCGTCGCTCGTGTCGCGGATCGAGGCGATCAAGAGCGTCACCGCGCAATATGATCCGCACGCGCTGGGCGGCCAGATCAACATCGTGTCCAAGAGCGCCTTCGACGGACGCGGCGACCGCTTCTTCGTCATGAACGCCAATGGCGGCTACAACGACACCGCTGGCAAGCTCATCCGCAACGGCGGAGCATCGGTTCGTGCGGATGCGACCGGCGCGATGCGCTTCGGTGCCGATCGTACGTTCGGCATCGTCGCCTCGGTGGAGTATCAGCGGTTACCATCGAGCGCGCGGGCCGAGCTTCCTGGCGACAGCAATGGTGCGGGTTGGTCATACTTCACCGCGGCGGGTGCGCGAACGCCGTTCCCCAATCTGTCGACCGGATTCCTCGTGCCGGTGCGCAACCAGGATTATTTCTTCGAGAACATGCGAACCCGGGTGAGCGGCAATCTGAAGCTGGAATGGCGGCCCGACGATGCGACCGAGGTATCGCTGTTTGGCGGCTATTATCACGACAAGGATACCGAAACCCGAAACGAGATCCTGACGCTGCCGACCGGCGCACCAACGGCCGTCACCGCGACGAGCGGCACGTTCGCGCAGGGCGATCTTCAGCAGGGGCTGACCTATCAGCCGGTCACGCGCGATACCTGGCTGATCGACGTCAAGGGGCGCCATGATTTCGGCGACGGCATCGTGCTCGACACGACGCTGGCGCGCTCGAAGGCGGAATACCGCGAGCTGCGCGAGATGATAAAGTACGACAGCAATCCGCGTGCCGGTACGTCGCAGTCAGGATTCCTGCCGGCGTTCGGCTATGGCTATACTATCGCAGACGGTCGCCCGAGGCTGACGCTCAACGACACCGCGGCGGCCAACAATCCCGACAGCTACCGTGCGCTCTATTATCGCAGCATCAACCGGGATCTCGATTCCACCGTCGATTTCGGCAAGGTCAACCTTGGCATCAACGCGACCGCCGACGATCGGGGTTTCGGGGCGAACGTCGGTGCGGCGGTCACGCGGACCGACCTGTCCTACGACCAGCGCTATACCGAATATGTCCCCGCCAATGTCGCGGGGCAGGTAACCGCCGGAACGCTGCGCGGCATCCTCTACGAAAAGACCCCGACCGCCTATCTGACGCCGGCGGTTCGCTATCTCCTGATCGACCGGCCGGCGGCATGGCAGCGTTTCGATAACAATCGCAGCGCGTTCACCACCACCGACCAGCGCGCCAACAACGCGGCCGACGATTTTCGCGATCTGGAGACGACGAAGGCGGTTTATGCGCAGGGACTGTTCCGCGCCGATCGCTTCGATGTGCAGGCGGGTGTCCGCTACGATGCGACGACGCTGGTCATCGACACGAACCAGGCGCCCACGACACGGGGTTCGACCGCGTACGAGCCGGTCCGTCGGACGACCGACTATGGCTATTGGCTTCCCTCCGCGCTGGCGACGTACCAGCTCGGTGACGGCATGCGGGTGCGGGCGGGCGTATCGAAGACGATCGGCCGACCTGACTATAGCCAATATGCCGCCCGCACCTCGTTCGGAATCGGCACGGACGGGACGCTGACGATCAATACCGGCAACCCCGATCTGAAACCGCGCGAGGCGTGGAACTACGACCTGTCCTACGAATGGTACATGGGCGCCGGGATGCTGTCGGTCGCCGGTTTCGTGAAGGACATCAGGAACGAGATCTTCACGAGCAGCCAGCAGGGTCCGGTCACCACCTTTCAGGGCGTGACGTATCAAAGCGTCTTCGTCAGCACGCCGCGCAATGCCGCCGGGGCGACGGTGAAGGGACTGGAGGTCGGCTATACGATCGATCGTATCGCCACGCTGCCGGGCTTGGGCTTCAATGCGAACTTTACGCTGCTCGATGGATCGTACCGTCAGCCGGTCAGCGCTGCGGGGATTGCATCGGGGCTGCCTGTGACCCGCAGGACGAGCGGACTGATCCAGCAGCCGGACTACATTGCCAACATGACGCTGTTCTATGCGACCGGGCCGGTCGAGCTGCGCGCATCGTACAACCGCATCGGCCGCGCGCTGCAATCGGCCGACGGCGACACGCCGACGCGAGACCTCTACCAGGAACCGCGCCAGCAGGTCGACGTGCAGGCGCGCCTGGCCGTGCGCGAAGGCGTGGAACTGGTCGGGCAGGTACAGAACCTGACCAAGGAACCGTTCGTCGTCCGCCAGGGTACGGGTCGCGACTATCTGAACTACTTCTTCCCCGTGGGCCGGACGTTCTGGCTCGGCCTGTCGTGGAAGCCGAACTGGTGAGGGGGTTTTCCTTTATCCTCGTGCTGGCGGGCATGTGCATGTCCGTCCCTCCGGCGCTGGCCGATGGCGGGCGGTCGACCGACACCGTGCGGATCGTCCTGAAATTCGTGAAGCGTGGCGCGGCGGACCTGCCCGTCGCGCGGTTCGATCCGACGTCGTGTTCGTCCTGCACGGTTGTCACCGCACCGTTGTTCAATGCAGAGAATGCGCGTGAGACGGTGATCGCGCTGAGCGTGCCGCGTCGGCGGTCGCTGGAACTCGCCTTCCAGGGACCACGTGAGGCCGTCCGCCGGGTTATCCTCGAGGGTGGCGACCTGCCGTTCCGGTACGACGCGGGACGCATCGTCGTGCAGGTACCGCCGGTCGCCGCGGACGCCGTCACCGCGGCTGAAGTGGCGACGCACATCGTCGAGCCCGGTATGGTTTTGCGCTTCGAGCATGCCGATCCGGCGAGACGTGCCGGATTTTACGCGACGGGGCCGTTCCCCGACGTGCAACGCCGCGCCGCCAACGTCCTGGAGTTCGCGCAACGCGAAGTTGTTCGCGAACTGCGGTTGGGCGAACAGGTCGAACGTGAGCATCTGGGCCGTATCCAGATCATGGGGTTCGACACCAACGCCCCCCACGGCCACACCGATGCCCCGCCGCACGTGCACATGCATCTGCGCTGGCCGGGCAATACGGGAACGCAGATCGGGCATTATTACATCGGTGCCGACGGCCTGCTGACCCACAATCAGGTGGGAGTGAAGGATATTCCCGGCAGGGAGCGCCGTTTCGGGCGTGGCGAGCCGTTCACGACGGTCGGTCCGAATGGCCGTGGAATCTACACCCACCGGATCACTACCGAAGGCTGGCTGGAGCTTGGTCGGGCCGGAGAGAAATCATGTCTGATCCAGCCCGATGGCAGCACCGGCTTTCAGTCGGGTGCGACGATCCGCTGCCCCGGACACCCTGTTACACGTATCAGGGTTGAGGACGATCGATCGCGTGGCGTCATCACCGTTGCAACCGGCGATGTAACCGAAACCTTCCGGTATGACACCGACACAGGGGCGTTGACCTCACCCGCTGCGGTCACGCCACCGGGGCCTTCCGTCTATCAGGACGAACCGATCAATCCAGCATAGTCCGTTTGACGGGCCATGTCGGCAAACAGATGATTTCCGCGTGGCCGGGCCGGAACGATACAAACCGATCCCGAGATACGCCAAATCTACACGACCAACCCTGTCGCCTTGATCTGCCATGCGGAGATCGGGTTAGAAGGGTTTGTCGCACATGCTGGTGGTGTGGAAGCTCGACCGGCTCGGACGCTCGCTGCCGCACCTCCTGTCGATCATCACCGACTTCCGTACGCGCGACATCGCCTTCCGCTCGCTGACCGAGGCGATGGACACGACCACGCCGCACGGCGAACTGCTGTTCTCGATGTTCGGTGCGCTGGCGCAGTACGAGCGCGCACTGACCCGCGAGCGGGTGATGGCCGGGCTCGCCGCGGCGAAGCGCCGGGGGCGGCAGGGTGGCAGGCCGCCGATGATCGACGCGGAGAAGATCGAGGCGATCACCGCCGCGCTCGATGGCGGGGCCAGCAAGGCGGCGGTGTACCGCAACTTCGGGGTCGCCCGCTCGACGCTGATCGACACGCTGGCGCGGATCGGATGGACCGCTCCCGCCAGATCCCGATCCCGAGTGCCGCGTAGTTCCGTCCTGACCGAAGCGCAGCGCGCCGACCTCCTCGCCTTGCCGGAGAACGAAGCGACCCGGTGCGTTAGAGGGATACGGATTCACGGTATACGGCAAGGCGACTTGCCGTGGGTCATATCCGCAGTTTTTCGATGCCAAGTTCGCGCCACATCCAGGTGAAGTCGTAGGTTGCCATCGGGTCGTTCGGGTCAGGTTTTGCGCCGCTGCGGTTTTCGAGGTGCTTGAGCCATGTCGTCAGTCGGTCGCGGCCGGCCGCGGTTTTCGCGGCCGCGCGTGGGGTGACGTCGCCGAGCATGCCGACCGGTTCGTCGAGGGTGGCGCGGTACTGGCGGTCGAGCATGGCGTGGACGAGTGGGGTCGCGATCTCCGGGGGGACGGCGGGTGCCGGTTCTGAGGCGGTCGGAACTTCGGCCCGCGCCGCCATGGCCTGTTCGACCGTCTCGATCGTGGTGAGCGGGGTACCGACCAGCCCGGCAAGCGCCTCGGCGAGCAGCGCAGTGCCACGCGCGGCGCGCTGGGCGGAGGTGACGGCCAGGATCAGGGCGCGACCTCTCAACGCGCGCCTGCGCCAGACCCGCGCTGGTGCGCTTGCGGATCATCGCGCGCTCGAACGCGGCGAAGCTGCCGACCATCTGCATCATCATCCGACCTGCGTCCGTGTTGGTGTCGATCGCCTCGGTGAGCGAGCGAAAGCCCGCACCCACCGCCCGCCGCTGGCAGTTTCCTCGAACACGCGCCGGCAATCGGCTGCATCCGACGCGCGAGCCTGCGCCGCGCCGGACTGCTCCTCGCCCTTCGACACGCGGGCATAGCCGATCAGACAGGGTGAGTTTCCCACGCATATGCCTTTCCCAAACGACCGTATCTGGAGGCTGGATCGGCCACGACGAATTTCCACCGCCTTCCGCCTTTCACGATCCTCCTTAATTCAAGCGCTGCATGGCAAGAGCTTTTTGAAGGATAATGGGTGGCCGCACGCATTCCGATGATCGCGTGGCACCGCACCGCATTACCGGCGCTGCCCGACAGCGAGGCGGCAGTCGTCGCGCACCACAGCCTCGATGCCGTCGACCTCGCCGCGATCGCTACCGCACGAACGCCGGCGACACGTCTTGGCTATGCGCTGCAACTATGCTGCCTGCGCTATCCGGGGAGCCACTTGGGCGCGGGCGAACTGATGCCGGCAATCATGCTCGACCATATCGCCGAACAGATCGGGGCGGCGACGAGCGTCATCGCAGGTTTCGCTAAGCGCATCCCGACCCGCTACGACCAGCTTGCCGCAATCAAGGCTTGCTTCGGTTTCCGCGACCTCAGCCGCCCGTTGCGCGGGGACCTGATGGCGTGGCTGACGGGTGTGGCCATGCCGGTGATCGACGGACGCGTCCTGCCCGATCGCCTGCTGGCCGAAATGCGGGCCGGGCGCATCGACCTTGCCTGCTACGCCGCCTGAGATGAAGAAAGTCGAGCTCAGGGCCGATCGGTATTCAGGAGATGGCGTGCCGAAAACGGTGGTTCTGCGTGACCCGGAGTGCAGCGTACTGCCGGTACGTAAGCACCGGAAGCGCGCAAAACCGCCGTTTGCAGGCCGTCAGGGCTGAATGCCTATCGGCCCTTGAGTTGATCCATCCCTTTTTAAACGGGCGTCATCCCGGCGAAGGCTGGGATCTCCGATGGTAGCACGCCGCAGGAGCCCATGGAGCCCCCAGCCTGCGCTGGGGTGACGTTTCCGTTCGAATGGATCAAACTCTGGCTAGAACGAGAGCACGGCCCGCGCGCTGACGATGTGGTTGTCGACGGTCTTCGCGAACTCGCCCGAATAACCGGCCTGCAGCGACAGACGATTGCCGAAGGCATATCCGACGCCCAGTTCGGGGGCGAAGGCATCCCGCGCGGCGGCGAGACCCTGGATCGTGAAGTTGCTGCCGCCCGTCCAGCGGAACGTGGCGGTCGAGGCACGATCGCCCCATGCCCGGCGATAGGCGAGCGTACCGGTCGCGAACACACCATTGGCGGGCACGCCCATTGCCGTGCCGATCGCCACCCGGATGCCGGCGGTGCCGAGCTGGAGGGTATTGTCGTCCACCGCACCGGTCAGCGCCAGCGACGTCCCGCCAGTTTCCGTGAAGGTCGGGCTGGTCGTCCGGACATTGGCATATTGCACGAAGGCTTGACCCGTCGCATTGGCGTCGAGCGGCATGTCGAACGCCGCATCGCCGAAGAACTGGCGGGTCTTGACCTTGTAGGACGCCGAGAGCTGCTGCACGAAGCCCGGCGTGGTGACGGACCGGCGGACGTCGCTATCGTGATCCGAAAAGATCCCGCCGCCCGACAGGGACAGTGCGGCCAGTTTTACCGAAGCATAGCCGCCGTAATGCATGTCGCCGGTCCGCCCGCTGCCGCCGCGCGACGCGCTGACATCGGTATGCCCGGTGCCGATCAGCCCACCGATCCGCGCCATGCCGCCGATCGACAGGTCGCCGCCCAGGACATAGGCGTGCGCATTCTGGCGGAAGCTGCCGGCGTTGCCGTCGGTGCTGCGGCTGCCGTCGAACTGGCGATAGTCGCCCCACAACGCGAAGCGGGTCCCGTCCACCGGCGGCGTGACCACGCGGCCGATCGTCGCCTGGCGCACCAGACGGGTGGTGTCCAGCAGCGCACCATGGACGGCGGTGTGGGTTTCACCGCTCGCCTCGTCGAACAGCGTCTGCGCCTGGGCGACCTCGAGCTGGCTCGCGGCGTTCAGGAACGTGCTGCTGTCCGCCAGACGATCGATCGCCCCGGCCACGGCGCGGCGGTTCTGCGATCCCGCCACCGACGTGAACGTGATGCCGCGACGCACGTCGATCGCCGCCACGTTCGACGTATAGTTCAACCCGAAGGCGAGGAAGGGCAGATCGAATCCCGAAACCGACAACCGGTCGAAACGTCCGGTAAGGCCGCCGGTCGCGGTCAGCAGCGTATAACGCTGACCCAGCGTATAGCGCTCGGGTGCCACGGCCACGTCGACGGTGCCGCCGTTCAGGGTGGCGACCCCGTTGACGGCGACCAATCCGACCCGGTCGACCGGCGCGAGCGCGGTCAGGAAGGTCGATCCGGCATTCTGGACATAGGTGCCGTTGACCGTGAGCCGCCCGTAGTCGGTCGGTGCCAGGCCGGGAATGATCGTGCCGTTGACGACGGTGTTCGCCAGCTGGCCGGTGCCCGAGAGCCGGCCCCCGGCACCGACCGTGGTCAGCCCCGATGCGACCCGCCCGGTGACGATCATCGATCCGCCATCGACGGTGAGCGCCCCGCCGGTGCTGGTGCCGGCCAGGCGGAACGTGCCACCGGTGACGCGGACCGCCGTGTTCGTGGTGCTGCCCGCCAGCAGGAACGTGCCGCCGCTGACGTTGACCGGCGCATTCGCGCTCGTGCCGGTCAGGCGCATTTCGCCACCGGTGACGTTGATCGCACCGCCCAGCGTGTTCGTGCCGGCGAGCTGGAGGATGCCCGCCTCGACGGTCGCGCCGCCGAAGCTGTTGGCGCCCGACAGCCGCAGCCAACCGGCCCCGGCCTTGGTCAGGCGACCGGTGCCGCTGATGTCGTTCTTCCAGTCGTCCCACGCATCGTCGGTCCAGGTCCTGGTGCCGCCGGCGCGCGACGTCATGTCGACCCGGCTATCCTTGATGAGCTGTCCCGGACCATCGATCGCCTTGCGCAGGTCGACGAGGCCCCAGCCATAGACCTCGTCCACGCCCGGTGCGCCCAGATCCGTCGCCGTCGTCAGCAGGATATCGCGGACGAACGCACTTTGCAGATAGGGATAGCGTTCGACCAGCAGCGCCAGCGCGCCGGTGACGTGTGGCGCAGCCATCGACGTGCCGGTCTTCGATGCATAGCCATTCAACCGCGGGAAATCGCTCGTCTCGCGATAGCCGGTGATCTTGCCATTGGCGTCGCGGAGGATGTCCACGAAATCGCCGTTGATCACTTCCGCCGACGTGGCTGCGGATTGAATGTCGGTGCCGGGCGCCGCCACGCACCAGCGCATCGCCAGCGGACCGCAGATACTCGACGACTGGTCGATCCGGTCGTTGGCGTCGGTGTTCACCACCGCGACCCAATGATCCTCCAGCTCGGGAACGAAGACCGGCGCCGCCGCCATGGGGTTCGCCCAGGCACCGCCATCGTTGCCGGCGCTGAAGACGTTGATGACGCCGGCCTTGGCCGCCGGCTTCCACAGGCCGACGAGTTCCTCGAGTTCGACCTTGATCGGCGCGACGAAGGCATCGAAGGCTGCGCGTGTGCGATATGTGACCGGAAAGCCCCAGCTGTTGTTGACGATGCGCGCGCCGCTGGCGTTCATATCGGCAATCATGTTGGCATAGGCGCTGTTGTCGGGCCGCGTGGTCGCGGCGTCACAGGGAAAATTGCTGCAGATAGCCCGCCCGAAAAGCCCGGCGAGCAACGATCCATAGGTTCCGACCGTATCGCCGAAATTGCGGGCGGTGACGAGGTTCGCGCCATAGGCGACGCCCTGATTGCCGTTATTGTCGCGGTTGCCGACCATGATGCCGCCGACGTGGTTGCCGTGACCGGTCCGAAACACCAGACCCCGCCCGCCAAACAAACCCTCGAAATAGCTCACCTCGGCGCGGTCGCCGCGTTCGGCGTAGCAGGCGCCGGCCATGATCCGGGTATTGCCGGTCTGCACCTGGCATCGCGACCCATCGGGCAGTGTATCGGCCATCGTCAGGACGACGTTCGTCTTGCCCGCGAATTCGCTATGCGTCAGGTCGACGCCGTCGTCGACGATGCCGAGCTTGACCCCCCTGCCGGTCAGGCCGCGGGCATAGGCATGTTGCGCGTTGATGCGGCCGAGCCCGTAATTATACCTGAACTCGCTCGAGACCCAGCTGTCCGGGTCGCCGATGCGGCCGCGATCGGCATAATTTGCGGGGGGCAGGCTGTCCTCCCCCCCGACCGGCGGGAGGTAGCCGTCCGGATCGGCCAGCGGCGTCGCGACGAGGGCATCGCGTGCGATCCCGCCCGACCGGATACCGATCAGGTCGATGCGGCGATCCTGCAACGAAAGGGCCGGCACGGCGACACGGCGCGCCGCATCGAAGGCAGGTAGCGGCAACAGCCTGGCGCGATCCCCGGGGGCGGTTGTTTCCGCGTCGGCGGACGCGGCGGGACCAGCCGCCACGGACGTCGCGGTCCCGGTGATCGTCTGCGCGGCGGCGGGCCCACCGGCGATCAGGCCGACGGCAATCCATGATGCACCGGCAAGAAACATGGCCTTCATCTATATATCCTCCCCGAAGAGGGGGTCTTTGCCCCTGAACGGCAACTGTATCAGGTATATCGTTGACTAAATTTCCCCGTTTGATCTTCGCGCCATCAGAATCGGATACTTTTTCCACCATTTTGCGCCATAGCGGAATGAAACCATGGAGGGAGGGCTTATGCGGGGCAGGCTGGACGCGATCGACCGGCGTATCCTGGATTCGTTGCAGACCGATTCGAGCGTACCGATCGCCGATATCGCGGAAACGGCGGGATGTTCGACGACGGCCTGCTGGCGCCGGATCGACGGGTTCCGCCAGTCGGGACTGATCCGCAAGCATGTCGCGCTGCTCGATCGCGGCAAGCTGAACCTGGGGCTGACGGTGTTCGTCTATGTCAGCCTGCGGTGGCATCATGCCGACCAGCTGACGGCGTTCCACGAACATATCTCGGCATTGCCCCAGGTCGTCGAATGTTACGCGGCGTTCGGCGAAGTGGACTATATCCTGAAGATCGTGGCGCCCAGCATCGAGCATTTCGAGACGTTCTTCCACGCCACGCTCAGCCGGATCGAGATCATCCGGTCGATCAAGTCGACGGTGACGATGCGCGAGATCAAGAGCACGACCGCCTTGCCGGTGCCGCCATGAACAGGACGGCCGGTCACATGGCCTGCTGTTCGCGGTTCAGGCTGCGCCTGGGCCGGGTCGCCGCCGGCGCCCGCGCGCCCGCCGGGGTGACGCGGACATCGGCCAGCACCGCGACGAACGGCAGCTTCAGCGTCTCGCTGGTCATTCGCCGAATCCGGTTGGTGGCGACTACTTCCGGGGTGATTTAGGGCCAATCGACATTCAGATTTTCGCGGCGGATCGTCATCCTCCCCGGTCGAAGCGGACGTTTCTCTCGTCACCCCGGACCTGATCGAGACCTCTGCGAGAATGTGCTGACGGATTGGCATGGATGTGATCCGATGCCGTGGAAGGAGCGGCGTCGACGGAACGGCATGGATTTGCGGAAGCGTTCTTGCCGGCGGGTCTTGGTCGGAATGGGCGGCTGGAGCGGATCGCATCGCTGATCGACCGGGCGCCGGTGGAGGCGCTGGTGCGTCGAGGGACGACGGGTCGCCCGCCGTACCGCGCGCTGGCGATGGTGCGGGCGCTGCTGCAGCAATGGTATGGCTTGTCGAAACCGGGGCTGGAGGAAGCGCTGTCCGCCGCGCAGCGCCCGACTGGAGGGCGGCGGCGAGAGCCACCCGGCACGGGACCCCGATGCCAGCTGGACGCGCGTCGACCGGGGGCGCCGGCTGCTCTTCGGCTACAAGGTGCATGTCGGCGTCGACCGGGGATCGGGGTTGATCCGCAGCCGGCCGGTGACGCCGGCCAGGACCTGTGAGAGCGAGGTGGCCGACGACCTCGTGCCGGCTGACGAGGCCGCCGTCTATGACGACAAGGCGTACGAGAAGCGCACCCGGCGCGAGGCGATCAAGGCGCGCGGCGTCAAGGACCGTATCCAGCATCGCCGCGTGCGCGGACAGCCGGTGCTGCCCGATTGGCAGGCCGTGCGCGACAAGTTGATCGGACGGATACGCAGCGCGGTCGAGCGCACCTTTTCCGAGCTCAAGCGCGGCTCCTGTGGCCTGGTCAGGATGCGCTACCGAGGCATCGAACGATGCCGCCTCCAGCTCGACCTGGCCGCCATCGCCTGCAACCTGCGACGTGCCGCCGCCTGAAGGACCGGCCCGGGGATGGCCCGGGGCTGACCCGCCGGGCCAGGATAAACGGCCTCGCCATCTCCTCAACCGCCAATCCACCAGCCAGCGCTGCCCTGTTGCCCTTGCCGGGAGCCTTTCGCAGATGTCTCGACTTGATCCGGGGTGACGATCTGCGCGTGAATGTCGACTTGGTCTAGACGGCCTTGCCGTGCCGTCCTGCGAGTTCGGTCACATACTGCCACGCCACCCGGCCTGACCGACTGCCGCGCTTTGTCGCCCAGCCGATCGCCTCCTGCCCATCGAACGGCAGGTCATAGGCGGCGCAATAGCGCTCGACGATCGCGACATAGTGATCCTGATCGACGACGTGGAAGCCGAGCGACAGGCCGAACCGGTCGGCCAGCGCCAGCGCGTCGTCGATCCCGTCGCGCGGGTTGATGGCCCACGGCTCGCCATGCGAGCCGGCTCCGCTGCTGTAGCTTGCCCCCGGCAAGCTACAGCTCGCAGCTCCACCCTGCTCCTTGAGATCACGGGGAACGAGGTGGCGGCGGTTGGCGGTGACGATCAGCCGGATATTGGGCGGCCGCCCCTCGGCGCCGCCCTCCAGCAGCGAGCGCAGCGCGCGGCCGTCGGCGGGGGTGTCGAAGCCGAGATCGTCGACGAACACCGCGAAGGCGCGCGGTACGTCGGCCAGCAGCGCGAACAGGCGCGGAAGCCCGGCCAACGCGCCCGCCGGTGCCTCGACCAGCGCGAGAGCGCCGCCATCCCCCTGCACCTGCCCCACCGCCGCCTTGACCAGTGCCGACTTGCCGGTGCCACGCGCGCCCCACAGCAGCACGTCATGCGCCGCCGCCCCTGCCGCCAGCCGCGACAGGTTGTCGGTCAGCGCCGCCTTTTGCGCGTCGATCCCGACCAGCCGTTCGAGCGCCAAGGGCCGAAACCCCCGCGCCGCGCGCAATACCGTTCCGTCCCAGCCATAGGCGGGATGGGTCAGCGGATCGGCGGCGGGTGGCGGGGGCGGTGACAGGCGTTCGAGCGCCTCGGCAATGCGGAGCAACGGGTCGGTCATGGCCGGGGCCGTAGCGCACGTCGCAAGGCACGTCATCCCGGCGCAGGCAGGGATATCCCCGCGGTGAGGGGGCGCTCTCACCGCGGAAGACCCCAGCCTTCGCTGGGGTGACGTTCGTTGCGAACGAAGGTCAGCTTCCGGCAATCAGCGCTTGCGCCGCTGCCCGCTCCGCAAACCGCGGATCAGCGAGTGCCGCCCGTGCATTGGCGATCGCGACCGCGCGGTTGCCGGCGGCGTCGGCGATCTGCGCCATGTGCCAGCGGATCGTGGCATCGCCGGGGGCCAGCCGCACCGCCTTGACCGCCAGCGGCACCGCCGCGCCGATATTGTCGCCAGCGTAGAGCACCCAGCCAAGCGCATCGGCGGTCATCGGATTGGATGGCGCGAGGGCATAGGCCGCGCCGGCATAGCCCTGCGCGGCATCGGCCCGATCCGCGCCGGCATAGGCCCGGGCCAGCATCGCCAGCACGGTCACGTCGCGGTCGCCGACGCGCTCGCGCAAGGACTCCAGCGTCTCGATCGCCGCGTCATGCTCGCCCGCCGCCACCTGCCACGCGCCCAGCAGGCGCAGCGCGGCGACGTTGCCGGGGTTCTGCGTCAGGAACAGCGACAGGGTGGCGCTGGCCGCGCCGCGCTGCCCGGCACGGTCGCGGGCATCGACCAGCCGCAGCATCGTCGCTTCGTCGAAGCGGCTCGTGGCGGCGCGGGCATAGGCGGTGGCGGCATCGGCCATCTGCCCGGCGCCGGCCAGCGCATCGCCCAGCACCAGTCGTGCGGCGGGCGACCCCGGATTGGCGTCGGCCAGCGCCTGCGCCGCCGCCAGCGCACCGGCGGCGTCGCCGGTCGCGGCAAGCGCGCGGATGTAGGGCAGCGTCGCTACCGGACTGCCCGGCGCGGCGGCGGCATCGTTCGCCAGCGTCGCGAGGTTCTCGCCGGTGGCAAAGGCGGTCGAGCGTCCACGTGCCAGTGCGGCGGCGCGATCGAACAGCGGCGCGGCGTTGGCGCGGTCGCCGATCCGTTCCAGCGCGCGGCCGGCAAGCAGCAGCGTGTAGCTGTCGGCATCGCCGCGCGCGGCGACCGGCAGGATCGTGTCGAACGCCTCGCGCGCCGAATCGCTTTGCAGCAGCGCCAGCGCCAGCAGCTTGCGCGCGGTGATGCTGGTCGGTTGCCGCGCGACCAGTTCGCGCAAGGGGATCGCCGCCTGCGCCGCCTGTCCGTCGGCAAGGGCGATCGATCCGCTGAGCAGCAGCGCACCGGGCACGCCGGCGAGGCCGCGCCCGGCCTTGTCCAGCACGCTGCGCGCCGTGGCCGTGTCGCCGGCACGCGCCGCCAGCACGGCCTGCAGGTACAGCCCCTGCGCGCTGCCCGGCCGCACCGCCATCGCGCGGCGCACCGCCGCCAGCATGGCGCGCGCGCGACCGGCATCGCCCAGCGTCGCGGCATAATCGATCAGCGTGTCGTGCGCGTACGGATCGCGCGCCAGGACCGATTCATACCATGGCAGCGCCGCGACCAGCCCATATTGGGCGCGCACCGCTTCGGCACGCAGCCGCAGCGCGTCGGGCGACGCGGCATCGGCCTGCACCGCCGCCGTGCTGGCGTTGATCGCGCCGACCATGTCCCCCGCCCGCCAGCGCATCCGCCCGAGCGCGATCCATGCCATGGCGTCGCGCGGCGCCTGCGCGACCCGGGTTTCCAGCGTCGCCAGTCCCGCCTTCACGTCGCCGGTCATCGCCAGCGCCTGCGCGCGGATCGTCGTCGCATAGCCGCGATAGCGTGGCGCCGTCCGGTCGGCCTCCGCCATCGCACCGGCGGCATCGCCCTGCAACAGCCGGGCATGGGCGCGCAGCTGGTGCGAACGCCGGGGATCGAACCCCGCTTTCGTCGCGCGGTCGAGCGACCCTTCCGCCGCCGCACCGTCGCCCAGCGCCAGTTGCGTGCGCGCGAGGATCGTCTGTGCGAAGCCCCAGTCCGGATCGGCCTGCGTCGCGGCCAGCGCGCGGTCGCGCGCGGCGGTCCAGTGGCCGCGCTGGAACTGGCCCAGCGCCTGCGCCAGCGTGGTGCGCGCATCGCCCGCATCGGCGCGGGCGGGCAGCGCCCCGGCCAGCGAGGCGAGCGCCGCGGCGACGATCGCCAGCCCGCCGGCGCCCAGCAGCGCCCGGATCGATCGGTCAGGGTTGCAGATCATAGCTCTTCATCAAATCGTACAGGGTCGGGCGGCTGATGCCGAGCAGGCGCGCGGTGCCCGAAATGTTGCCCTGCGCCTGCGCCAGCGCGGAACGGATCGCGGCGCGGTCCGCCGCCTCGCGCACCGCCTTCAGGTTGATCGGGCCGCCTGGCCCCTCGCCACCGCCCAGGTCGAGATCGGCGGCGGTCACCGCCTTGCCATCGGCCATGATCGCGGCGCGCTTCACCCGGTTTTCCAGCTCGCGGACATTGCCGGGCCAGCCCCATGCCTCGATCGCGGCCAGCGCGTCGGGGGCGAAGCGTTTCGGCCCCAGCCGCATCTGCGCGGCGTGGCGGTCGAGGAAGTGGCGCGCCAGCAGCGCCGGATCGCCCGGCCGTTCGGAGAGCGACGGGATGCGCACGACGATCTCGGCGAGGCGATAATAGAGATCCTCGCGGAACCGCCCGTCGGCGACCATCGCGTCGATATCCTGATGCGTCGCGCAGACGATGCGGGTGTCGACGGGAATCGCCTTCCTGCCGCCGATCCGCTCGATCACCCGTTCCTGCAGGAAGCGCAGCAGCTTGACCTGGAGCGGCAGCGGCACGTCGCCGATCTCGTCGAGGAACAGCGTGCCGCCCGCCGCCTGTTCGATCTTCCCCTCGGTCGTCTTTACCGCGCCGGTGAACGCGCCCTTTTCATGGCCGAACAGCTCGCTTTCGAGCAGCGTCTCGGGGATCGCGGCGCAGTTGATCGCGACGAAGCTGCCGCGCCTGCGCCGCGATGCGTCGTGGACCCCGCGCGCCAGCAATTCCTTGCCGGTGCCCGACGCGCCCAGCAGCATCACCGACACGTCGGCGGGCGCGACCCGTTCGATGGTGCGCGTGACCTTGAGCATTTCCGGCGCGGCGGTAATCATGCCGCCCAGCACCGCCTGCCCCTCGATCCGGTCGGCGAGGCGACGGTTCTCCGCCTCCAGCGCATGGACGTGGAAGGCGCGCGCGACGATCAGGCCCAGCGCGTCGATGTCGATCGGCTTGGCATAGAAATCCCATGCGCCCAGATCGATGGCGCGCAGCGCGCTCGACCGGTCGCCATGGCCGCTGGCCACCACGATCTTGGTATCGGGTTTCAGCGCGAGGATCGCCTCCATCGTCGCGAAGCCTTCGCTGACCCCGTCGGGATCGGGCGGCAGGCCGAGGTCGAGCGTCACGACCTGCGGTTCCTCCGCACGGACGGCGGCGATCGCCGCCTCGCGGTCGCCCGCGACGACGATGTCATAGCCTTCATAGGCCCAGCGCAGCTGGCGTTGCAGCCCGGCATCGTCCTCGACGATCAACAGGCATTTGCGCGTCGTCATGCCGCCTGCTCCAGCGTGGGATGGGCCCCGGCCAGCGTCACGCGGAACCGCGTGCCCCGCCCCGGCCGGCTGTCGACGTCGATCTGTCCGCCCATCGCCAGCGCCAGCTGCCGCGCCTCGAACGCGCCGATGCCGAAGCCTGTCGGCTTGGACGACACGAACGGACGGAACAGGTCGTCGCGAATGAACTGCTGGGTCATGCCGCAGCCGGTGTCGACGACGTCGATCGTCGCACGGTCGCCGGTCGTGCCCAGAACGATCCGCACCGGATCGGCGCCCCCGGCGTCGAGTGCGTTGTGGACGAGATGGTCGAGCACCTGTTGCAGCCGCGCCGGATCGGCGGCGGCGTAGCGCGCGGTGTCGCCGTCGACCAGCACGGCCCCACGGGCGCGGAAGCGCGCGGCGGACTGTGCGGCGATCGTCGCCAGCGCGACCGCGCGAAGCGCCTCGCCGCGCGGCGGTTCGCGTTCGGACAGGCGCGCGAGCAGGTCGGTCATGCGCATGGCGGACTCGTTCAGGGTCGCGACCATGTCGGCGCGGAAATCGGGATTGTCGGCATGGCGGGGGGCGTTGCGCGCGACGAGGCTCAGCTGGCTGACGATGTTCTTCACGTCGTGCAGGATGAAGGCGAAGCGGCGGTTGAATTCGTCGAACCGCCCGGATTCGGCGAGCGCCGACTGCGCGCGCTCCTCGGCAAGGTAGCTCGCCACCTGTCGCCCGGCGATGCGCAGCAGGTCGAAATCCTCCCAGTCGAGCGCGCGCGCCACGATCGGCCGCGCCAGCAGGATCGCACCGGTCAGCCGCCCGAGATGCGGCAGCGGCACGATCACCCATGCGTCGGGATGCGCGAGGATCGCCGGCGGCACCGCCGCCCGGTCGGGATCGTCGGCGGACGCGCGCAGCACGTCGAGTTCGAGGATGCGGCCGGTCGCGTGGAGATAGGCAGCGAGGCGCGCGGCTTCCTCGCCACCGGGCAGCGTGTCGCCCTCCCAGCACCACGACGCCTGCACCGCCAGCGTGTCGCCGTCGGCGACCAGCAGCAATCCGGCCGGCGCGTCGATCAGGTCGCCGATCGCCTTCACCAGCCGTTCGTCGAGCGGCGCGCCGCCCTTGGGCTCGCCCAGCGTCTCGGTGAAGCGCACCCATTCGGCGCGATAGTCGTAGCGGTGGCGGAACAGGTGCTTGACCAGCTTCACCTTGATCCACGCACGCAGCCAGCCCGACGAGGCGGCGGTCAGCACCGCCACGGTCGATCCGAACACGAACGCGGTCTGGGCGATGCGGGCATGGTCGCCGCCCAGCGCGGCGATCAGGCTGGTCGCCATGATCGTGATCGCGAAATAGGCGATGAGGCCCAGCAGCGACAGCGTGTGGAAGGTCGCGGTGCGCGAGAACTGCACGCCGCCGTCGCCCGGTCGCGAGAGCGCCAGCGCGACCAGCAGCGCGATGCCGGCCACCGCCACGCCGCGCGCTGCCGCCAGCTCGGCCGGCGCCCCGCCCAGCAGATAGGTCGCGATGCAGCTGTTGATGTCGATCAGCCAGAAGGCGCCGGCGGCAACCAGCACGATCCGCGTCGCCGACGATGTCGTCGCCGGGAACAGTCCATGGAGCAGCAGCAGCGCGCCCAGCGCCGCCAGCGCACCGAGCACCGTCGCCGCGTCGCGGATCACCGCCGCCCCCGCCGGGTCGGGCGCGGCGACCGATGCGAAATCGAGCAGCAACTGCGCGATGTCGACGGCGGCGACCGCGCCGTACGCCAGCGTCCGGCCGAACGCCTCGCGCCCCTGCGCCCCCGCCCGCCGCTGGATCGCGAACAGCAGCACCAGCCAGCCGAGCGTACGCAGCCCGGCGAGCAGGTGCGTCGCGGCGTGCCCCTCGCCATTGCCCGCGACCGAAAGCGCCCACAGCGCGGTGGTCGCCAGCGCCACCGACAGCCAGCGTCCGGGCAGCGCCCCGTCAGTCGCATCGCGCTGCCGCGTCCAGACCGCCAGCGCGCCGAACATCAGCGCGGCGATGGCATGGCCCCAGACGATGACGCCGGTCAGCATCGCATCAGCGCGCCCCGCCCGACCAGATCACGACGCGGATCGTCTGCAACAGGATCAGCAGGTCGAGGAAGGGCGAATAGTTCTTGGCGTAGTACAGGTCGTATTCCAGCTTCTGGCGGGCGTCGTCCATCGACGCGCCATAGGGATAGTTGATCTGCGCCCAGCCGGTGATGCCCGGCTTCACCATGTGCCGTTCGGCGTAATAGGGCAGCTTCTCCTCCAGTGCCGAGACGAATTCGGGCCGTTCGGGGCGGGGGCCGACGAAGCTCATCTCGCCCACCAGCACGCTCCAGCATTGCGGCAGTTCGTCGATCCGCGTCTTGCGCAGGAAGCGGCCGATGCGGGTGATGCGCGGGTCGTTCTTCGCGGCCCAGACGGCGGAGCCCGCCGCCTCGGCATCGGTGCGCATCGAGCGCAGCTTGGGGATGTCGAACCCGCTGCTGTAGAGCCCGACCCGGCGCTGGCGGTAGAAGACCGGGCCGCGGCTGTCGAGCTTCACCGCGATCGCCGCCAGCACGATCACCGGCAGGGTCAGGACCAGCAGCAGCAGGCTGGCGGCGATGTCGAACATCCGCTTGAAGATGCTGGAGAACATCCGCCCCGACGAAAAGCCGTCGGAAAAGATCAGCCACGACGGATTGACGCTGTCGAGGTCGACGCGCCCCGTCTCGCGTTCGAGGAAGGTCGAGATTTCGTTGACGTGCACCCCGGTCGTGCGGATGCGCAGCAGGTCCTTGAGCGGCAGCGCGTTGCGCCGCTCCTCCAGCGCCAGCACGACTTCGGACGCGCCGAGCAGCACGACATGGTCGGCGAGGTTGTAGATCGCGTCGCGCGCGATCGCTTCGGGGATCACCCGGTTCGCCTCGCTCATCGCGATATAGCCGACGACGACGAAGCCGGCACCGGGACGCTGGCCCAGCGCCTTCAGCCGCTGTGCGCGGGGGCCGGCGCCCAGCACGATCACCCGCCGCTTGAACGCCTGCCCGCCCAGCAGCGTGCCGGTCAGGATGCGCAGCACCAGCAGCAGCACCGTCGCGAAGCCCATCGCGTAGAGCAGGTTCGAACGCCAGAAGGTGATCGCGGGCGTGAGGAAGAAGAGCACAGCGAGGAAGATGACGCCGAGCGAGATCGCGACCAGCAACCGGGCCGCGGCGAAGCGGATCGACTGCAGCGAATCGGTGCCGTACACCCCGACCGCAACCATCGCGATCTCGAGGCTGAAGGCGAAGCTGAGCAATTGCGGGATGCGGGTGTGGATCGGTTCCACCGCCATGTCGATCTGCATCGCCCGCGTGATCCAGCCGAGTTCGGCCGCGATGATCAGCGCGACGACATCGAGCAGGCCCAGCAGCAGAACGGCATGGGGGATATAGTGCTTGAACAGCCGAATCATCGCGGCAATCCCGATACAGGTGTAAGGCTCTCCGACACCCACCCGCTATGACGGCAAAGCGCAAAGAAATACTGAACGGCCGCCGACGCGATCATCGGCGTGTTGTCGGACGGCAACAGTCGCTGTTCGGGAAGCGCCCGCCATTGTTCGGCACGCGGACGAACCACCGAATCCACTTTCCTTCGCCGTACAGCCGCCTACGCTGTCGCCAGTCAGTGGAGTGGACGGTATGCGGATACGGTTGGGTGCGGCGTTGGGCGTGTTGGCGATGCTGTCGGCGTGCGGCGG
>NZ_JASCXF010000038.1:0-37507 GCF_030062225.1 Sphingomonas sp. 2R-10 | reverse complement strand
GATGCCGACGCCTCGCCAAGGACTGGGAGGCTTCCATCGCCTCGTCAGAAGCATGGCTCATCATCGCATCCATCAGGCGAATGACCCGCCGTATCGCAAAGCTCGAATTATGAGTCGGGCTCTTAGAGTTTGATCCATGCCTATTGGAACGGGCGTCATCCCGCCGAAGGCTGGGATCTCCCTGTGACAGCGTGCAGCAGGAACCGATGGAGACCCCAGCCTGCGCTGGGGTGACGTTTCCATACGGATGGATCAAACAGCCAGGGGGAACGATCCGCCACGTCCGTCACTCCGGGTGAAGCCTGGGGTGACGGCATGCCAATGAAGGTCGTATCCGATCTACTTCGCCGCCGTCGTAACCCGCGATCCGTCGGCGTTCAGGCCGAGGTCCCTGAGCAGCGGTCCGACCTGCGGATCGGCGCCGTTGAAGTTGCGGAACATCGGCGCGTACTCCTCGGTATGCCCCTTCGACAGGATCATTTCGCGAAAGCGCTGGCCGTTGGCGCGGGTCATGCCGCCATTCTTTTCAAACCAGTTGAATGCGTTGGCGCTCAGCATCTTCGTCCAGCTGTACGCGTAATATCCAGCCGAATAGCCATTGCCCCAGATGTGCAGGAAATAGCTCGACCGGTAGCGCGGCGGCACGTCGGCGACGTCGAGGCCGGTTGCGGCCAGCGCCTTCGCCTCGAACGCATCGGCATTCTGCTTGCCCTGCGCCGCGGTCAGCGAATGCCAGCTCATGTCCATCTCGGCGGCGGCCAGCGCCTCGCCGAACGAATAGCCCGAATTGAACGTGCCGGCACGCTTGATCTTGTCGACCAGCGCCTTCGGAATGACCTGCTTCGTGCGGTAATTCACCGCATAGTTCGGCAGCACCTTCGGATCGAGCGCCCAGTGTTCGTTGAACTGCGACGGAAACTCGACGAAATCGCGCGCGGTGTTGGTGCCCGACACGCTCGGATAGGTCTGGTTCGCGAACAGCCCGTGCAGCGCATGGCCGAATTCGTGGAACATCGTGGTCACGTCGTCGAAGCTGATGAGCGCCGGCTGTCCCGCCGACGGCTTGGTAAAGTTCGACACGTTGTATATCACCGGCTTGGTGCCGAGCAGCTTCGACTGGTTGACGAAGTTCGACATCCACGCGCCGCCATTCTTGTTGTCGCGCTTCCAGAAATCGAAATACATCAGGCCGATCGGCGTGCCGTCCGCCTCGTTCACCTCGTATACCATGACGTCGGGCTGATAGACCGGCAGGTCGGTACGGCGCTTGAAGGTGATGCCGTAGAGCAGCGTCGCCGCATGAAATACGCCATCGGTCAGCACCTTGTTGACCTCGAAATACGGCTTCAGCTCATCCTGGTTGAGGTCGTACTTCGCCTTGCGGACCTGTTCGGAATAATAATCCCAGTCCCACGGCTTGAGCTGGAAATCGCCGCCGGTCGCCTTGATCTGCGCCTGTAGTTCGGCCGCCTCGCGGCGCTGTTCGGCGGCGACCGGCGTGCCGAGCTGCTGCATGAAGCCGAGCGCGGTCTTCGGGATCTTCGCCATCTGGTCCTGCAACACGTAATCGGCCCAGGTCGGGAAGCCGAGCAGCTTCGCCTTCTGCGCCCGCAGCAGCGCGATCTGCGCGATCGTGTCGCGCGTGTCGTTGGCGTCGCCCTTCGTCGCGCGGGTCCAGCTGGCGTTGAACAGCGCCTCGCGCGTCGCACGGTCCTTCAGCGTCGCGAGTTCGGGCTGCTGCGTCGTGTTCTGGAGCGTCAGGACGTACTTGCCGGTCAGGCCGCGCGCCTTGGCGGCATCGGCGGCGGCGGCGATCTCGCCCTCCGACAGGCCGGCCAGCTTCGCCTTGTCGTCGATCACCAGCGCGCCGGCCTTGGCGGCGGCGAGCAGCTTCTGCTGGAACGCGGTCTCCAGCGTCGAGAGCTGGCTGTTATAGCCGCTCAGTGTCACCTTGTCGGCGGGCGACAGCTGCGCCCCGGCGCGGACCATGTTCTGGTAGGTGAGCGTCAGGACCTGCAACTGTTCCGGCGTCAGCCGCAGCGACTGGCGCTGGTCGTATAGCGTCCTGACCCGCGCGAAGAGCGCGGGATCGAGGTTGATCGCGTCCTGGTGCGCGGCGAACGCCGGGGCCAGATCGGCCTGCGTCTTTTGCAGCGTGTCGTCGGTATTGGCACCGACCACCGCGTAGAAGGCCAGGCTGGCGCGTTCGAGCAGCCGGCCCGAGCGTTCCATCGCGGCGATCGTGTTGTCGAACGTCGGCGCGCTGCGGGCGCGGGTGATCGCGTTGATCTCCGCCCGCTGTTCGGCCATGCCGGCGATCAGCGCGGGGGCATAGTCGGTGCTCTTGATCCGGTCGAACTGCGGCGCGCCGAACGGCAGCGTGCTGGGACGCGCAAAGGGATTGGACGCCGGCAGCGGCGCGGCGGTGGCGGCCGTCTGTGCCGGGTTCCGGGCGACGATGGTGGTCGACATCAGCAGCATCGTGACGGTGGCGGTGGTGGCGAGAAGGCGCATGGTCGGTCCGATCAACTAGTATCCGGCGTGACTGATGCACCCGCCGGACCGGCGGATCAATGCCCCTGCCCTTCCTCCAGCGGCACGACCTCGAAGGCGTAGCTTTTCCAGCCGCGCTGGCGTGCGGCTTCCGCCGTCGCGGCCTTCTTGCCGGTGGCTTCCTTCAGCGACGCGACATGGCCCCAGAACACCTCGGTCCGGCCATTTTCCAGGACGGCGACGATCCGCCAGAAATGGGTGAACGGCGCGGTGGTCGGGCCGATCGTCTTGACCCAGCCATCGGCCATCGTCGCGGTCAGGATGCGCTTCTTGCGGGCCACGGCTCAGATCTTCACGATCCAGCCCCGGCGCGCCAGCCACGCGACGCACGCCCATAGCAGCGCCATGTACAGCAGGATCGGCACCAGCGCCGCGACCGCTGGCGACACGACCGTCGCGGTCGCGGCATAGGTCGCGAAGAACAGGTCCCAGCCGACCATGTTGCCGGTGACCATGTGCAGTACATAGGCGGCGATGGCGTTGATCCCGAACGCGGTGGCGATCGTCCACGGCCATGACGGCGGGGTCGCGCGGCCGTCGATGGCGAGGTGCAGGACGGCCAGCGCTACCGTCGTGAGCCCGCAGGTGACCAGCACGAAGCTGCTCGACCACATGTCCTTGATGATCGGCAGGAACGGGTTCCACGCCAGCCCCGCCGCGACCATCGCCACCCCCGCCAGCGCGAGCATACGCCCCGCCGTCCGGCCCCGTTCGCGGCGCAGGTAATCGCCGATGCACACCCCGATCAGCCCGTGCGCGATCGCCGGCAGGGTGCTGAGGAACCCTTCGGGATCATAGCCTTCCGCACCGGTGACGTAATTATGGTTGCCCGCCCCCAGCAGCCAGCGGTCGACCGACGCGACGAAGGTGTGGCCGCGTGCCCAAAGGTCGTTCGGCAGCCCGTCGATCGCCGGCATCAGCAGCAGCGGCCAGTACAGCACCAGCACGGCAACGACGATCCCGATCCGTGCCCGCTGCCCGGTATGGAGGTAGAGCAGCGCACACGCGCCATAGACCAGCCCGATGCGTTGCAGGACGCCCCAGAGCCGCCAGGCCCCGACGTCGAAGTCGGCGAACCAGTAGAGGTTGGACAGCAGGAACCCCAGCACGAACAGCCGCAGCGCCCGCGCCACGATCGGTCCGGCGGCGGCGACCGGACGGCCGTTGCCGCCCCGCCGCTGCGCCATCGGGATCGCGACGCCGACCATCATCAGGAACGCGGGGAACACCGTATCGGCCAGCGTCAGCCCGTCCCACGACGCATGGAGCAGCGTGCCGAACACCGGCACCTTATGGCCATAGAAGATGCCCGCCGCCGAATTGACGAGGATCATCCCCATGACGGTCAGCCCGCGCAGCACGTCGAGCGATGCCAGCCGCCCCGCCGGCGTCCCTGTGGTCGTCGTCATGCCCTTCCCCCCCTTCGCGCCCTGTGCCCCTTCGTACCGGTTGCTCGACGCCGCGCGCAATGCTTGGCATAGGTGCCTGACGAACATGGCATAAGCCGGCATCCGACCGGGTCGGTGCCGGCCGGACACGACGACAAGGGGAACGCACGATGCGCCACATGCTGATGGGAATTGCGCTGAGTGCTGCCGCAACCGCTCCGGCGCAGACGCCGCCGGCGCCGGTACAGGCCGATCTCGACCGGATCGCCGCATCTCTCGGCTATCGCTTCACGATCCTCGACAACCGTCCGGCCGACTGTCCCGGAACCGGCGCCTGCTTCCGGTCGGAGATCGAACTGGTCGTGCCCGCCGGGATCGGTGCGATCCCGAACGACCTGACGATCCAGTACGGTTTCGTCGGCCGCGTCCTGCGCATCGAAAGCGAGGTGTTCGACGACCGGCTGGTCAACGGCGACCTCCACCGGTTGCATTTGAAGCCCGGCCGGCGGTTGCAGGCCGGACAGCGCTATCGCATCGGGATCGTCGGCACCGGCCATTTCTTCTCGCGCTACTACGCCATGCCCAACGCCTCGGTCGCGGCACCCGGCCTGACCCCGCGGGTCATCGCCGCCACCCGCCCGCTTCGTTCGGCGGAAACTGGGCTGGAAACGCTCCCGTTCGTCCCCGCGCTGACGGACGAGGCGAAGCTGGCGACGTCGGTTCCCGGCGACCGCACGACATGGCTGACCCCGCCGCGCGCGTTCGACCGCTATGCCGCACGCGGCCCGGCGCTTGCCGCCGATATTGTGATCTTGCCGAGGCCCGTGCGCGCGACCCGGCCGCAGGGCACTGGCGCCGACCTGTCGCGCGGTATCCGCCTGTCGGTGACCGGCATCGACGCGCGTTCGATCGACGCCGCCGTCGCGGCCATCGGCGTACCCCGCGCGGCGAACGGCACGCCGGTCGAGATCGTGCGTGCGTCCGACCTGTCGAGCGAAGCCTATCGCCTGACCGTCGGCGACGGCCGCGTGCGCATCGCCGCCGCCGGTGCCGCGGGTGCCAACCACGCGCTGCGGTCGCTGGCGCAGCAGGCGGCGAGCGAATCCTTCCGCCTCCGCCCGCTGTCGGTCGAGGACGCGCCACGCTACGCCTTTCGCGGGCTGCACATCGACGTCGCGCGCAATTTCCACAGCAAGGCCAAGCTGCTTTCGCTGGTCGAACAGGCCTCGGCCTACAAGCTGAACAAGCTGCATCTGCATCTGGGCGACGACGAAGGCTGGCGGCTGCAGATCCGCAAGCTGCCCGAACTGACCGGGGTCGGCGCTTGGCGCTGCCTCGACACGACCGAGCGGACCTGCCTGCAACCGCAACTGGGCGCCGATCCGGCGCGCGACGCGCCGACCAACGGCTATCTGACGCAGGCCGATTATCTGGAAATCCTCGCCGCGGCGAAGGCACGCGGGATCGAGGTCATCCCGTCGTTCGACATGCCCGGCCATTCGCGCGCCGCGATCCGGTCGATGGAGGTCCGCTACAACCGGCTGACGGCTGCCGGCCGCCGCGCCGATGCCGAACGCTACCGCCTGGTCGAACCGGGCGACACCACCGCCTATCGTAGCATCCAGAATTACGACGACAACACGCTGAACGTCTGCATCGAACCTACCTATCGCTTCCTCGACACGGTGATCGACGAGGTCCGGGCGCTGCATCGCCGCGCGGGCATGCCGCTCCAGACCTATCATATCGGCGCGGACGAGACGGCGGGCGCGTGGTCACAATCGCCGGCGTGCCAGGCGATGATGGCGCGCACCGGACTGAAGCCCACCCAACTCGGCGCGCATTTCATCGAACGCGTCGCCACCAGTCTCGCCGCCAAGAACATCCGCGTCGCCGGCTGGAGCGACGGCATGGGCCATACCGCGACCGGTCGCATGCCCGCCGCGGTGCAGACCAACATCTGGGGCGGGCTGCACACCGGCGGCGTCGCCGAGGCGCACAACCAGGCGAACCGCGGCTGGCGGGTCGTGCTGTCGATGCCCGACTTCGCTTATCTCGACATGCCCAACGCGGTCGACCCCGACGAGCGCGGCTATGACTGGGGCACGCGCGAGATCGATGCGTGGAAGGCGTTCGCCTTCATGCCCGGCAACCTGCCCGCCAACGCATCGATCCGCGGCAACATCCTGAACCAGCCGGTGCCGGTGGTCGACACCGCGCCGATGGCGGCGGGGCGCGGCGTCGACGGCATTCAGGCGCAGCTGTGGAGCGAAACCGTCCGCAGTGACGAACAGGTCGATTACATGCTGTTTCCCCGCCTGCTGGCCTTTGCCGAACGCGCATGGCGGCGGCCGGAATGGGAACCGGCCTATGTACCGGGCACCAGCTATGCGATGGGCGATGGCAAGGTCGACGTCCGCGCGATCGACGCGGCGTGGACGGAATATGCCGGCCGCGCGACCGCGGCGCTGCGCCGGCTCGATCGGAGCGGCATCGCCTATCGCATCACCCCGCCCGGCGCGCGCATCGTCGGCGGTCGGCTGGAGATGAACAGCGAACTGCCGGGCGTTCCGCTGGAATATCGCGTCGGTGCGGGGGATTGGCAGGCATACACGCGGCCGGTCGCGGTGACGGGGCCGGTGCAGGTCCGCAGCCGGTCCGCCGATGGCCGCCGCGCCGGCCGCGCGGTCACGGTAGGGGCGCGATAGGAAGACGGGTCGGTCACGTCCGACTACGAGCCCCCTGCCCCGTCACCCCGGACTTGATCGAAACCTCTGCGAAAACCCTCCATCCGTACCCCGGCGAAGGCCGGGGCCTAGTTGGGGGGCATTGGCAAGATGCGGAACAGCCTTTCCAACTGGACCCGGCCCTCGCCGGGGTACGGCGAGGCGTTGGTTCTGTTCGAGACTTCTGCAGAGGCCTCGAACAGGTCCGCGGTGACGAGGAGGTTCGTCATCCGCCTCGCCTTCAATCCTCGCCCGCCCGGACGCAATCGCGCCCGGCATTGGCGATCGAACAGGGCCGCCGCGACGTGTTGCGGATGCTGGCGGGGTGGCTGACCATCAGCACATTGCCCGAGGGCGCCTTCCACCGCCCGAAACGGCCACCATCGGTAATGTCGTAGCTGTTGGCGTCGCGACAGTCGCCGTTCGGCACCAGTCCCCACGACCACGCGAGCCAGCCGATATCGGCCTTGTCCAGCTCGGTCATCGCCCATTGGTAGGGCGACGGCTTGCAGTCCCATCCGGTCGCGGTCGGCCCCTCACCCAGCAGGAACGGGATGTCGTCGCGCAGCACGCGGGCGATGATCGCGCGGTACGGTGCCTTGCGCTCCTCCTCGGTCCCCGCCCAATAGCTGTGTGCCGATACGATGATCGCATGGGCCGGATCGGCACGGTCGAACGTGCGCCAGCTGTCGAGCAGCATCGCATATTCCTTGCCCCAGTCCGATCCGTCGATCACCAGCGGCACGTCGATCCCGGTCGCGCGGATACGGCCGATGGCGTCGACATAGGCGGCGACGAAGGTGTCGCGCGGGACGATCTTGCCGGCCTCGTTGGCGATGTTGACCAGCACCCAGCGGCGATGCTTGCGGATGACCGCCGCGATATCGGGTCGCGTCCAATAGGCGACACAGTCGCCCAGCTTCCCCCACTTGCCCGTCGCGGCATGGCATTCGGCGATCGGGATCAATCCGTTGCGGACGGCGTTGCCGAGGATCGCGTCGAGCTTGTCGGCGGGATAGTCGGGCATCGTGAAGATGCGCACGGTATTGGCACCGGTCTTCGCGATTTCCGCCATGGTCCATGTGCCGGTCGGGTCGCTCGACGGGGCGAACATCTCGTTCACGCCGCGCAGCACGACGCGCTCGCCCGCGGCGGTGTAAAGGTGGCGTCCGCGAACCTGCATCGTGTCGTGCTTCGCCGGCCGCGCGTCGGCAATCCCCGCGCCGGCCGCGGCGATCGCCAGCGCCGCGATATTTGCCCACAATTTCATGCCTCAACTCCCGAAACATCATGCCGGATGACAAGCCCCTTCTAGAGTCTGATCCAACCGTATGGAACCGTCACTCCAGCGTAGGCTGGGGTCTCCATCGGCTCCTGCTGCGCGCTACCACCGGGAGATCCCGGCCTTCGCCGGGATGACGCCCGTTTCAACAGGGATGGATCAAACTCTGGCCGATCCGGTCGCCCATCCGCTCGCCCAGCCGCACCGGCCGTTCCGCGACCCATGCCGGGTCGAACGCGATCGTGTCCGGACGGAGCAGCATGACGATCGTCGAGCCGAGCAGGAAACGACCCATCTCCTCCCCCTGCCGCAGCACGATGTCGCGATCGGCATAGTGCCATTCGGCGATCCGCCCGGTTCGCTTCGGATTGACGACGCCGTGCCAGACGGTCGCCATGCTGCCGACGATCGTGGCCCCGACCAGCACCATGACGAACGTGCCATGCTCCCCGGAGTCAAACACGCACACGACCCGCTCGTTGCGTGCGAACAGATTCGGGACGCCGCGCGCCGTCACCGGGTTCACCGAATACAGGCTGCCCGGTACATGGATCATCCGCACCAGCCGCCCGGTGCACGGCATGTGCAGCCGGTGATAATCGCGCGGCGACAGATACAGGTTCGCGAACGATCCGTGGCGGAAATCCTCCGCCAGCGCCGCGTCGCCACCGACCAGTTCGGTCGTGGTGAAGCGATGCCCTTTCGCCTGCACGATCCGGCCATCCTCGATCGCCCCGCACTGGCTGATCGCGCCGTCGACCGGCGAGACGAACGCCGCATCGGCGGTCGGACGCGCGCCGTCGCGAAGCGGGCGGGTGAAGAAGTCGTTGAAGGTCGCATAGCCGGCCGGGTCCGGATCGGCCGCTTCGGTCATGTCCACGCCGTAGCGGCGCACGAACCAGCGGATCAGCCGTGGCGTCACGACGCGCGATTCCGCCCGCGCGACGGCACCGGCAAACCGGGTTAGATGCAGTTTCGGCATAAGGTGCTGGGCGAGAATCTTGAAGCGGTCGGACACGGCAATTCCTGAATACGGGCGGACCGACGCTATGCGCGTGGCGCGCGAACGCCAACCCATTCCGACGCCGTCATGCCCTCGCCGTCATGCCCTCTTGTCGCCGTTGCCGTTGTGTGCTGTCTTCGTAACACACATCAGGGGGATGCAACATGCGCAAGACACTTCGACTCGTCGCGATCGCGGGAACGGCGCTGGTCGCCGTTACTGCCGTCGCCCAGACCACCCGGCCGGGCGGCGGGGTGCCGCTGATCGAACGGGCGAAGCTGTTCGGCAACCCGACCCGCACCGGCGGCCAGCTGTCGCCCGACGGCAAGTGGCTGGGCTTCATCGCGCCGCGCGATGGCGTCCTCAACATATGGGTCGCGCCGGTCGACCGTCCGCAGGAGGCGCGGCCGCTGACTGCCGAGAAGGTCCGGCCGATCCGCTCCTACTTCTGGGCACCCGATTCGAAGCAGATCCTGTTCGTCAACGACAAGGGCGGGGACGAGAATTTCCTGCTGTACGGCGTCGACCTGGCCAGCGGCGCGCAAAAGGCGCTGACCCCGTTCGAAAAGACGACGGTGCAGGTCGTCGGCATGTCCGATTCGATCAAGGACCGTATCCTGATCGGCGTGAACAACCGCGATCCGCGCTGGCACGATATCCAGGAACTGAACCTGTCGACCGGCAAGCTGACCCCGGTGTTCCAGAATGACGGCTATGCCGGCTTCCTGTCCGACGACCAGCTGAAGCTGCGCATCGCGGTGAAACCGCGGCCCGACAGCGGCGTCGACTATTACCGCGTGGTCGACAACAAGGTGGAGGCAACCCCCTTCACCCGCGTCGATTACGAGGATGCGTCGTCGACCTCGCCACTCGGGTTCACCGCCGATGGCAAGACGCTCTACTGGGGCGATGCCCGCGGTCGCGATACCCGCGCGCTGCTGGCGCAGGACATGGCGACGGGCAAGTTCACCACCATCGGCGCCAACGACCGCGCCGATGTCGGCGGCGGACTCACCAACCCCCGGACGGGCGTCGTCGAAGCCTATTCGGTCAATTTCCACCGCAACGAATATATCCCGGTCGGCGACGCGGTGAAGGGCGACCTCGCCTTCCTGAAGGCGCAGAACAAGGGCGAATTCTATATCGGCAGCCGCACCGACGCCGACGACAAATGGCTGGTGACCTTCGATCCCGTCACCGCGCCGTCATCGACCTGGCTGTACGACCGGCGCGCGAAGAAGCTGACCGAACTCTACACCCCGCGCAGGGAACTGGTCGGCGCACCGCTGGTCGCGATGGAGGCCGTCGACATTCCGACCCGCGACGGCATGTCGATGGTCAGCTACCTGACCCGGCCCAAGGGCGCGACGGCGGCGACGCCGATGGTGTTGCTGGTCCATGGCGGTCCGTGGGCGCGCGACAGCTATGGCTTCAACGGCTATCACCAGTGGCTCGCCAATCGCGGCTATGCGGTGCTGTCGGTCAATTTCCGCAGCTCGACCGGCTTCGGCAAGAAGTTCGTGCAGGCCGGCGACCGGCAATGGGGCCGCAAGATGCACGACGACCTGATCGACGCGGTCGACTGGACGGTGAAGCGCGGCGTCACGACGAAGGACAAGATCGCGATCATGGGCGGGTCGTACGGTGGCTATGCGACGCTGGCCGGCCTTACCATGACCCCCGACGCCTTCGCCTGCGGCGTCGACATCGTCGGGCCTTCGAACCTGTTCACGCTGCTCAAGACCATCCCGCCCTATTGGGAAGCCGGCAAGCAACAGATGTACCGACGCATGGGCGATCCCGGCACCCCCGAAGGACAGGCGCTGCTGAAGGAGCGCAGTCCGCTGACCTACGCCGATCAGATCCGCAAGCCGCTGCTGATCGGTCAGGGTGCCAACGACCCGCGCGTCAACGTCGCCGAAAGCGACCAGATCGTCGCGGCGATGAAGGCGCGCAACATCGCGGTGACCTATGTCGTGTTCCCTGACGAAGGCCATGGCTTTGCCCGCCCCGCCAACAACATCGCGTTCAACGCGGTGGCGGAGAACTTCCTCGCCAAGTGTCTGGGCGGCCGCGCCGAGCCGATCGGCGGCGCGCTCGCCGCATCGACCGCGCAGGTCCGCGAAGGCGCTGTCGACGGGGCGGCGGCTGGTGGGACGAAGGGCAATTAGGGCAGTATAGCGTGAGCCGAAACCGTTCATCCTGAGTGGCCGCTGCGCTCGTCGAGGCGTCTGGAAAAGCGCAGCGCCGGCTTGGCATGAACGGTTTCAGGCGAGATTTATCTTGCTCGGGGATCGTTCAGCAGCGCCCGAGCAACTGGTCGAGGCGGACCGGTGCGAAGTCGTGGACGTCCACGCCGACGTCGAACTGTCGCAACATCGGTTTGAGGCTGCCATGGCTGTGCCCGTGCAGGTTTAGTGCCCGCTTGTGCTGCCCGTTCCAGCTGCGGAACGGGTAGTGGCACAGGACCAGACGATGGCCGTCGAGGTCGATTTCGGCATAGTCACCGACGCTTGCCCACCCGGTCGCCGCCAAGGTCGCGTCGGGGTCGTTATTGCCGCGCAGCAGGTGCTTGGTACCGTTCAGTCGAGCCAGCAGCGGCGCTACGTCGACCGGTCGTCGCGCGACATCGCCCAGGTGCCACACGATATCGTCCGGCCTGACGGCGGCGTTCCAGCGTTCCACCAGCAGCGCGTCCATCGCCGCCACGGTGACGAAGGGCCGCTGCTGGATATTGATCGTACGGTGGTCGCCGAAATGGGTGTCGGCCGTGAAGAACACCGTCATGTCCAGTAGAGGATCCGCGACTGCGGCAGCAGCACACCGATCCGTTCTTCGAAGAACGCGCGCAACGACCGCATCGTCGGCGCATCATACACCTGTTTCTCGGTCCCGAACTTGGTGCGATTCGTCATGCGGTTGGCGTCGGTCATGTCGAGCGCGGAACCGGGATACCAGTTGTCGAGCACCGCCTTCGACCCGGTGGTGAAGCGGTGGGTGATGAGCTCGATCGTCAGGTCGCAACCCGGCACGGGAGCGAGCGCGGCGGCCGCATCGGCGAGCAACCCGTCATAGGCGTCGCGCCATCCGTCCGCGGCGATGATCGGCGCGATCGTCAGGCCGATCGGATAGCCCGCCCCAGCCATCCGCGCCAAGGCAGCCAGGCGCGCGGCGACCGGATCGGTGCCGCCTTCGAACCGGGCGAATGCGCGCGGGTTGATCGAGGCCCGCATTCGCGTGCGTCCGCCGTGATCCAGCGTCAGCAGCGGCGCGACATCGGCGAACTTGCTGGTGAAGCGGAGTTGCGCCGGCGCCTTCCATCGTCCGAACCACGCGATCGTCGCCGACAGGGAACCGGTCATCGGCTCCAGCCCGAGCGGATCGGTGTAGCACGATGCTTCGAACGTCGTGCCTTCGTGCGAACGGTCGCGGTTGCGCGACGTCACTGCCCCCTGCCCCAGATAGGCGGGCAGTCCGTCCAGTATCTCGTCGAGATTGGAATAGACCCGCGTGATCGGCGGTCCTTTCAACGATCCGGCAAGGTAGCAATAGCTGCAATGCGCCGGGCACCCCTCCGCCAGATCGACGCGCCAGTCGGCGCTTGGCGCGATCGGTTGCAGCCGACGCTTCGACGGCGGCGCAACGACGACCGCCAGCGTCGCCTTGGCCGCGGCATAGGCACGGCGCGGGTCGTCGGGCAGATCGAGGTTCAGGCGATCGCCGGTCAGCGCCACGACCTCGACTCCCTGCATAGCGGCACGCTCGGCGATCGCGCGGCCATGGGCGAACGTCATCGCTGAGCGGGTTACCAGCAGCCGCTGCGGCCGCCATGCTGCCCTCGCCGCCCGATCGGGTTCCGTCCTGCTCGTCATCCCGCGCCAACGATCCGCCGCGCCGGATGGTCCGTGCGAAGGGAAATGTCGCGCGATGAACGGCTTGTCCGATTTTGCACGGCACCGGGCGCCCGCGGCACGCGTTGGGGCCGTTCATAGCGGAAAGTCATGCGTGCCCCAGTATCTGATCGCCCAGAGCGAATTGCCCGAAGAACGCAAGGCGCGGCGCGCGCGTGCCGGCAAGAGCTCCGGCGAAACCTATTCCGCAACGCTCGAACAGTTGCAGCCGGGGATCGGGACCCGGATCATCTCCCCGGCCGACGAGGATGCAGAACCACTGTCGGTCGAGACGTTGGCGGGATATGATGCGGTGTTCCTGACCGGCTCGCCGATGCATGTCTATGACGACGGCCCACCGGTGCGGCGGCAGCTGGATTTCATGCTGCGGGTCTTCGCAGCGGGCGTCCCGTCCTTCGGATCGTGCGCCGGGCTGCAGATCGCCGCCGCCGCCGCCGGGGGTCGGGTCCGGAAGATGCCCGAGCGGATGGAGGCCGGTATCGCCCGTCGCATCAGCGCGACCGAGACCGGCCGCGACCACCCGCTGCTAAAGGGCCGCCCATCAAGCTGGGACGCCCCTGCAATCCATGGCGACGAGGTCTGGGAACTGCCGCCCGGCGCCACCCTTCTCGCCAGCAACACGGTCACCAGGGTGCAGGCGGCGGAGATCCGGTTCGACCGCGGCGTATTCTGGGGCGTGCAATATCACCCCGAACTGGCGCTGCGCGAGATCGCCGTCGCCATCGCCGGGCAGGCGGCCGATCTGGTCGAGGCGGGCCTTGCCGACAACGAAGCCGACGTGACAAGCCGCGCCGACGAGATCGCCGCACTGCACGACGCCCCCGACAGCCGCGCGCTGCGCTGGCGTCTCGGCGTCGATGGCGAGTTCGCGGAGGAACGGCTGCGCCGGCGCGAGATCGCCAACTTTCTGGAATACCTGCGCTTTCTGCGCTAGCCGATCAGTTTCCCCATCCGCCGCCCAGCGTGCGGAACACGTCGATCTGCGCCCGCGCGATCTGGGCATCGCTCAGCGCGAGTGCGGCTTCGGTATCGGCGAACGTCCGCTCGGCATCCAGTTGCGCGAGGCTGTCGATCTGTCCCTCGCGCTGTTGCGCGCGGGTGATCCTTGCGGCGATCGCAGCCTGATCGCGCGCCGCTTGCAGCGCGGTGCGCCGGTCGAGGGCGCGGGCGTAGTTCGACAGCGCGGTTTCGGTCTCCCCCAGCGCACCCAGCACGACCCCGTCGAACGTCGCCAGCGCCGCCTGGCTGTCGGCCTCGGCACCCGCGATCCGCGCGCGGGCCTTGGCCGGATTGACGTTCCAGCTGATGAGCGGCCCCAGCAGCCAGTTGAGCGGACCGGCACCGAACAGGTCGCCCAGCCCCGTGCCGGTCGACCCGATCGACCCGCCAAGACTGATGCGCGGATAGAGATCGGCGGTTGCTACGCCGATGCGGGCGGTCGCAGCGGCGAGGCGACGTTCGGCGGCGCGCACGTCCGGACGGCGCGCCAGCAGGGTCGCACCATCGCCGACCGGAATCGGCCGGGTGAGGCGCAGGGTTTCGCTGCGCTGGGCGGCGATGGCCGGCAGTTCGGCGGGGGTCCGCCCGGTCAGTGTCGCGAGCCGGAACAGCGCGGTCTGCCGTTCGGCGGCGATGGCGGGGATGTCGGCCTGTCGCTGGTTGCGCAGCGCCGCGATCCGGGCGGTGTCGAGCCCGGTGATGAGGCCGACCCGTGCGCGTCCCTGCGTGACCTTGAGCGAACGGTCGATCAGCGCGACGATCCGTTGCGCCACCGCCAGCCGTTCGGCGGCGGAAGCGGCATCGGCATAGGCTCGGGTGGTGTCGGCGACTACTGCGACGCGGACGGCGTCGGCATCCTCCTGCGCCGCGCCGACATCGCCGCGCGCCGCCTCGACATTGCGGCCGATGCGGCCGAACAGGTCGACTTCATAGGCGACGTCGAGGCCGGTATCGATCGTCCAGTTCTCGCGGTCGAGACCGGGGGGGCGCTGGATCGCCGATAGCCGGCCATAGGTCCCACTGGCGCCGGCGGTCCCCTGCGGCTGGCGGTCGCCCCGGACCTCGCGCAGCGACGCCCGCGCCCGGGCCAGTCGCGCGGTGGCGACACGGATGTCGGTGTTCGCGGCCAGCGCGTCGGCGATCAGCCCGTCGAGTACGGGATCGCGATACAGCTGCCACCAGCGATCGTTGTCCGAGGCGGTGGCCACGATCGCGGGACTGGTGGTCTGGAACGCGCCAGCCGCGCCGTGCGGTGCGACCGGGCGGTGATAGTCGGGACCGACCGCGCATGCGGCGAGCGCGAGCGTGGAAGCGGCGGCGAGGACGATGCGGACCATGGGTCGGGCTCCTTATTCTGCGGGCTGCAGCTGTGCGTCGGCGGCGGGCCGGCGGAACCGCAGGCGATCGCCGAGCGCACGGCAGACGACGTAGAAGGTGGGGGTGAAGACGAGGCCGAAGCCGGTGACGCCGAGCATGCCGAAGAAGACGGCCGTTCCGAGCGCCTGCCGCAACTCGGCCCCTGCCCCGGTCGCGATCAGCAGCGGCACGGCGCCAAGCACGAAGGCGAAGCTGGTCATCAGGATCGGGCGCAGGCGATCGCCCGCCGCGCGCACCGCTGCTTCCACCGGCGACAGCCCGTCCTGCATCTCCGCCTGCCGCGCGAATTCGACGACGAGGATCGCGCTCTTGGCGGCCAGCGCGATCAGCACGACCAGTCCGATCTGGGTCAGGACGTTGTTGTCCATGCCGCGCAGGTTCACGCCGATCATCGCCGCCAACAGGCACATCGGCACGATCATGATGATCGACAGCGGCAGCACGAGGCTTTCATACTGCGCGGCCAGCACGAGGAAGACGAACACGACGGCAAGTGCGAAGACGATGGCGGCGGTGTTGCCGGCCAGCTGCTGCTGGAACGCGATGTCGGTCCATTCGGTGCTGTAGCCGCTGGGCAGCGTTTCGCTGGCGAGCTTCTCCATCGTCAGCAACGACTGACCCGACGAGAATCCCGGTGCGGTGTTGCCGTCCAGCTCGACCGCCGGGAACATGTTGTAGCGGACGACGCGGTACGGACCGGTCTTGTCGGCAAAGGTCGCGAGCGACCCGATCGGCACCATGCCGCCGGCGTTGGAGCGGGTCTTGAGGTTGGCGATGTCGCTCTCGGTCGCGCGGAACGGTGCGTCGGCCTGGGCGGTCACGCGATAGGTGCGGCCGAGCAGGTTGAAGTCGTTGACGAATGCCGACCCCAGATAGACGTTCAGCGCCTCGAACACCCGTTCGGGCGGCACGCCGAGCAGATCGGCCTTCGCCCGGTCGATATCGGCGAAGATGCGCGGGGTGGCGGTGTCGAAGAAGGTATACGCACCCGCCAGGCCCGGCGCCTGATTGGCCTTGGCGATCAGGGCATAGGCTTCCTTGCCCAGCGCCTGATAGCCATGGCCACCCTTGTCCTGCACCATCATGCGGAAGCCACCGGCGGCACCGATCCCCTGGATCACGGGCGGGGGCACGATCATCAACCGCGCTTCGGTGATGTCGGCAGTCGCCTTCTGCGCCTCGGCCATGATCTGGCTGACGTGGATGCCCTTGCGATCCTTGAAGTCCTTGAGCGGGATGTACGCCGCGGCGGCATTGGGCGCGAGCGTCTGCGACGGGCCGTCGAACCCGGCGAGCATCACCGCGCCCTTCACCCCGTCGAGCGGCAGGATTCGGCTGGCGACCTTGCGCATCACCGCGTCGGTGCGTTCGACCGACGATCCCGACGGCAGCTGGATGACCGTCAGGAAATAGCCCTGATCCTGTTGCGGGATGAAGCCGGTCGGCGTCGTCCACAACATGCCGATCGTCGCGGCGATCAGGCCCGCATAGGCGATCATCACCCGCTTCGGCCGCGTGACCAGCGCATGGGTCATCCGGCTGTAGCGCTCGCTCATTGCCTCGAACCCGCGATTGAAGCCGTCACCGGCACGGCGCAGCGTCCGCATGAAGCGCGACGTGACCGGCGCGTCCTCGGCATGCCCTTTCAGCAGCAGCGCGGCGAGTGCGGGCGACAGGGTCAGCGAGACGATCAACGAGATGATCGTCGCGGTCGAAATGGTCGCGGCGAACTGCTGATAAAAGGCGCCCGAAATGCCGTTCATGAACAGCGTCGGGATGAACACCGCGCACAGCACCGCGACGATCGCGACCAGCGCCCCCGCCACTTCGTCCATCGAGGTGAACGCCGCCTGCAACGGCGTCATGCCGCGTGCGAGATTGCGCTCGACATTCTCGACCACGACGATCGCGTCGTCGACGACGATGCCGATCGCCAGCACCAGCCCGAACAGCGACAGGTTGTTGAGCGAATAGCCGACCAGCAGCAGCACGGCGAAGGTACCGATCAGCGACACCGGGATCGCCACGACCGGGATGATCGCCGCGCGCCACCGCTGGAGGAAGACGATGATGACCAGCACGACCAGCACGATCGCCTCGCCCAGCGTCTTCATCACCTCGTCGATCGACTGGGCGATGAATTCGGTCGGGTTGTAGATGACGCGATATTCGAGGCCCTTGGGAAAGGTCTTTTGCAGCGTGTCCATCTCCGTCGTGATCGCTTGCGCCGCGGCCAGCGCGTTGGAGCCGGGACGCTGGAACACGCCCAGCAGTACGGTCGGCTCGCCCGACAGATAGGTGTTGGTCGAATAATCGGCCGCGCCCAGTTCGACGCGGGCGACGTCGCGCACGCGGACCTGCCGGCCGCCGGCATCGGTGCGGATCACGACATCGGCGAACTGCTGCGGTTCGGTCAGCCGGCCCTGCGTCTCGACGTTCAGCTGAAAGGCATTGCCTTGGTTATAGGGTGGCTGGCCAAGCGTACCGGCCGCGACCTGGACGTTCTGCGCGCGCAGCGCCTGCACGATTTCACCCGCGGTCAGGTTCAGCGCAGCGGCACGGCCGGGATCGATCCACACCCGCATCGCATAGTCGCGCGCGCCGAAGAGCTGGACGTCGCCCACCCCCTCGATCCGCGCCAGCCGGTCCTTGACCTGCGTCAGCGCATAGTTGGACAGATATTGCGTATCGAGCGACCGGTCGGGCGACACGAGGTTGACGACCATCAGGAAGTCCGGCGTCGTCTTCTTGGTGACGATGCCCAGCCGCTGCACCTCCTGCGGCAGGCGCGGGGTGGCGATCGCGACGCGGTTCTGCACCAGCACCTGCGCGGCGTCGAGGTCGGTGCCGGGCTTGAAGGTGACGGTGATCGTCACCCGCCCGTCGCCGGTCGATTGCGACGACTGGTACAGCATGCCGTCGACGCCGTTGATCTCCTGCTCGATCGGTGCGGCGACGGTTTCGGCGACCGTCTCGGCTGCGGCACCCGGATAGGTCGCGGCGACCGTGACCGTCGGCGGCACGATGTTGGGATATTGCGAGATGGGCAGCCCGAAATAGGCAAGGCCGCCGACGATCGTGATGACGACCGCGATGACCCCGGCAAAGATCGGGCGCGTGATGAAGAAGCGCGACAGGCGCATGCAAGCCTCCTCGCCCCGACGGGACGCGGTCAGAGGGAAATGATTTCGTTGCAAGCTGACGAACGCAAACCAGTCCGTTCGTCCTGAGTAGCCACTGAGCTTGTCGAAGGGGCGTATCGAAGGACCGCCACGGGTGCTTCGATAATGATCGGGTGAACCATGCCCCGCATGGTTCAGGATCGTCCGGGGGACGATCCGACCCGATCATCCTCGACTGCGCTCAGTCCCTACTCAGCATGAACGGTTTTTTACGCTTCAGTTGCCCGCAAAAGTCGCTTCGCCGATCGTCGCCGCCGGTTTCGGCGCGGCAGCGGCGCGGGTCACGGCGATCGTGGCGGCACGGACCTGAACCCGGGTGCCGGGCATCGCCATCTGCGTTCCGCTGACGACGATCCGATCGTTGGGATCGAGCCCCGACTTGACGATCCGCAAGCCATCGATCACCGGCCCGAGCGTGACCGGCCTGGCAGCGACCGTGCCGTCGGGAGCCACGGTCAGCACGGTCTTGCGCGCCTGATCGGTCTGGATCGCGACGTCGGGGACCAGCAGCGCGCGCATCGAGCCCGCGTTCGCCAGCCGCATGTTGCCGAACATGCCGGGCGTCAGGAACAGGTCGGGGTTGGACAACACCGCCCGCCCCCGCACCGTGCCCGATCGCGGATCGAGCCCGTTGTCGGTGAAGTCGAGTCGCCCGGTACGGCTGTACGCCGCCTCGTCCTGCAACCGCACTTCGACCGCCGAGCCTTCGGCGCCCGCCCGCTTCGCTTTCAGGAACAGCCCTTCGGATGCGTCGAACGCGAAGTAGATCGGGTCGAGCGCGTTGATCGTGGTCAGCAGCGTGCCGGTGGTATCGCCGGCCGAGACGAGGTTGCCGGCATCGATGCGACGGTCGGAGATCCGCCCCGAAATCGGCGCGCGCACCTGCGTGAACTCGATGTCGAGCGCCCGGGCCTGCACCCTCGCCTGCGCCGCGACCAGTGCCGCCTGCGCGGCGCGGACCCGCGCATCGAGCTGATCGAGATCGCTCCTGGACACCGCATCGTCGGCGGCCAGCCGGTTCGCCCGGTCGAGATTGGCGCGCGCCAGCGCAAGGTCGCTCGCCGCACCGGCGACGCTGGCGCGGGCTTCGGCCAGCGAGGCTGCGAACGGGCGCGGATCGATGGTGAAGAGCAACTGCCCCTTGCGGACGATCGCCCCGTCGGTGAAGTGGACACCGGTAATCGCGCCGGCGATGCGGGGACGTACTTCGACCGACTTCGACGCTTCGAACCGGCCGACGAAATCATCCCATTCGGTCACGTCGCGGACCAGCGGCCGGGCGACCTCTACCGTCGGCGTCGGCATGGCGGCGACCGCCGGGCTGTCCTGATGCAGCACGCCCCAGGCAGCGCCAAGCGCCACGACGGGGACGGCGATCCAGCCGGCGCGTCGCCAGCGCGAACGGGTGGGCGGCGGCACCGATGCCGTATCGGCGTCGTCCGGCGGGCGAATGGTGGAAATCATGTTCATGCGCGTGCCTTTCGCGTCGCCTGCGCCACGCTGATGCTGGCGAGCATGGTTTCATACTGGTCGCTGTTGAACCCGGCGTCGAAGAAGGCGGCGAGTTCATGGACCGGTACAGCAAAGCCGCGATGCCAGCTGAGCACCGCCATGCGCCGCAGCGCCTCCAGCTTCGGGTCGGCCAGATTGGGATCGCGGCGGCGGGTGCCGAACACCTTGCCTAGCGCGATCGACAGCGGCGACGGTTCGCGCAGCGACGCCATCCGGTCGCGCTGCGCCAGCGCCACCACCGACCATTCGAGCGCGCTGAGGCCGGTGGGGGCGGCGCTGGCGGGTTCAACGACGGGTTCCGGCCGATCGAGGATGGCGGGGGTGGCGAACAGCGTGTCGCCGGAGAAATCGACATAGGCCATGAAAAATCCTCCCAGTCAGGCAGAGGCACGCAGCGACGGACGCGCGGGGGCGGTCGCCCGAGCCCGTGGTCGGGCAGAGGCGCTGTTGCGGGGACGCAGGCCGGCACGGCCCGACACACGAATGTCGGGCATGGTCCGGTCTGCGGATGATGAGATACGCTTGGGGTTGCGCGTGCCGCCGAACTACGGGGCGGACACCGCGCGGAAATCAGGTTCGAGCATAGCGGCATCCTTGCGAGCGCCGGGACACCGCTGCGATGCCCTCTTCTATACTGACTGGTATATTAACGGCGGATCGTTCCGTCAACGCCTTTTGTACCGGTCGGTAGAAAAATTCTACCGCCCCGGCCACATCATCAGGCTGGTGTCGACGACCCGTTCCAGATCGGCGCGGGTCGCGCCCGATCCGGCCTGCACCGCCATCCCCTGCAGGATCGCGTAGAGATAGCCGGTAAGCCCGGGGATATCGACGTGGTCGGGCAGGTCGCCATCGCGCTTGGCCTGTTCGAAGCGCTCGACCAACGCCGCCTGCGACGATGCGCGGCGTTTTACGACGTCTGCCTTGATCGACACCGCTTCGGCACCGCACGCCGTCATGCTGATGACGCCCAGGCACCCCTTGGGATCGCAACTGCTCATCTGCGCGTCGATCGCGCCGCGCATGAAATGCTCGGCGACGGCGCGCGCGGTCGGCTGGTCCAGCGCGTCGCGCATATACTCCAGCTTTTCGGCCTCGTAGAGGTCGAGCGCCTTGTGGAACAGCGCTTCCTTGTTGCCGAACGCGGCATAGAGGCTGGGCTTGGTGATCCCCATCGCCTCGGTCAGATCGGCCATCGATGCGCCTTCATAGCCTTTCGACCAGAAAACGCCGAGCGCCGCCGCGAGCGCCCGCTCGGTGCAGAATTCGCGGGGGCGGCCCTTGGGCGCGACAGTGGCAGTGGTTTCCATAACGTCCGGTACATATTCCTTCGGGCATTTTTCGCAAGGGTTACCGGACGCGCCGGCGTTATCGCATGGCAAGGGCGCGGCTCTATGCCTGCGACGGTCCGGTTGCGAAAAGGCGCAGGAAATACCCGACGAACCGGCGGGCATCGGCGTCCATGCCCTCGCTTCCGGGCGGCTCGACGCCCCACAGGCGCCGGTTCTGCTGCGCCGCGGTCATGCCGATCAGCACCCGCGCCATGTTCAGCGCACCGTCGTCGCGCAGCCGCCTCGCATCGATCTGCTGCTGGATATAGCCGACCAGCGCACGCTCGATATGGCCGGCGGCCTGCTGGTAGAAAATGCGCCCGACTTCGGGAAAGCGCCCGCTTTCCGCCATGACCAGTCGCCACACCGCCAGCGCATCGGCATGCGACGTCTTGTTCATGAAGCTGCGACAGAACTTGACCAGCGTCGCCTCGAGGCCGCCGGGCGCGTCGAGTTCGGCCATCACCTGCTGGCGAAACGCAGCCGTGACCTCGGCGATGACCGCGCCGAACAGTTCCTCCTTCGACGGGAAATAGCTCCACAGCGTCGCCTTCGACCCGCCCAGCGTCCTGAGCAGCCCCGACATCGATGTGGCGGCATAGCCTTCCTCGAGAAACGAGCGCCGTGCGGCGGCGAGGATCGCTGCCCGGCGGTCCTGTTTGCGCACCTCGCGCAAGGTCAATGGACGGTCGCCGGGTTCGGTCGTCATATACTGTACTATACGGTACAGTTTCGCGTTGACAAGCGCACGACCGGGGATCATGGGAAAAACCGTACCCACTAGTACGGTTTTCCGATGACACGATCGATTTCCACGAAAATCGCCCGGCCGGCGGCGCTCGGCGCTGCGCTGCTGGTGTCCGGCTGTGCGAGCCTACCCACGCTCGCGCCCGCGCCGACGGTCGCGCCGCCGGCATCCTATGCCAGCATACGGAGCCTTGCCGCTGCTCCGACCGCGGCATGGCCGCAGGATACATGGTGGCAGGCCTATGGCGACCGACAACTCGATACGTTGATCGCGGAGGCCCTGACGGGATCGCCCGACCTCGCCGCTGCACGCGCCCGGGTGCTCCAGGCGGACGGCTATGCGCAACAGGCCGGTGCCGCGCGCCTCCCGACGCTCGACGTCGCCGGTAATGCGGGACTGACGAAGCAGAGCTACAACAACGGCATTCCCGCCGATTTCGTGCCGAGGGGCTGGAACGACACTGGCCGGGTCGAGGGGCAGCTCGGCTTCGACCTCGACCTGTGGGGTCGCAACCGCGCCGGCTATGCCGCGGCACGTTCGGATGCCGACGCCGCCCGGCTCGATCTCGCACAGGCGCGGCTGACGCTGTCGACGAACGTCGCCAGCGCCTATGCCGATCTCGCCGGGCTGTTCGCCGCACGCGCGGTGCAGGTGAATGCGCTCGAGGTGCGGCAACAAACGGAACGCCTGACCGCCGATCGCGTCACCGCCGGGCTGGATACGCAGGCCGAACTGAAGCAGGCGCGCTCGGCCGTCCCCGCCGGCCGGGCCGAACTGGCCGCGACCGACGAACAGATCGCGCTGACCCGCAACCGCATCGCCGCGCTGCTCGGCGCTGGACCCGATCGCGGCCTGTCGCTGACCGCGCCGCGCGCGGCGATCGCCCGACGCCCCCTGCCCGCCACCGTCACTACCGACCTGATCGCCGGCCGGCCCGACATCGTCGCCGCACGTACGCGGGTCGAGGCGGAGGCGAGCCGGGTGAAGGTCGCGCGTGCCGATTTCTACCCTTCGATCCGCCTGTCGGCGGTACTCGGTTTCCAGTCCTTCGGTCTGGACAACCTGTTCAAGGGCGGCTCGACCGCGGGCGCGGTCGGCCCTGCGATCAACCTGCCGATCTTTCGCGGCGGCGCGTTGCAGGGTCGCTATCGTGTGGCCCGCGGCGGATATGACGCGGCGGTTGCCGATTACGATCGTACCGTCACCGACGCCTATCGCGCGGTCGCGGACGCGGTGGTCAGCCAGCGCGCGCTCGACACCCGCCTCGCGCAGTCGCGCGAGGCGCTGAACGACGCGCAGGGTGCCTATGACGTCGCCCGGCTGCGTTACGAAGGGGGGCTGTCCCGCTTCCTCGACGTGCTGACCGCGCAAGACCGGGTGTTGCAGGCGCGACGGATCGTCGCCGACCTGGAAGCCCGCGCCTTCACCATCGACATCGCGCTGGTACGCGCGCTCGGCGGCGGGTTCGCCGCGCCTGCCGGACAGAGCAACGAGGATCCGACCCATGGCTGATTCCGAAACCGCCGCCCCGCAGGACACCGGCGCCACCCGTCCGAACAAGCGCAGGAAACTGCTGGGCGGCATCGCCGCGATCGTCCTGCTGGGCGGCGCCGGCTATGGCACGTGGTACGCGCTGGTCGGCAGCCACTATGTCGAGACCGACAACGCCTATGTCGGCGCCGATACCGCGCAGGTGACGCCGATGGTCGCGGGACAGGCCGTTGCGGTGGACGTGTCGGATACGCAGGCGGTGCGACGCAACGATGTGCTGGTCCGCCTCGACGACAGCGATGCGCGCATCGCGGTCGCCGCCGCCGAGGCCGACCTCGCCAAGGCGCGCCGCGCCTTCGGACAGACCGCCGCGACCAGCACCGCGCTGTCGGAACAGGTTCGCGCCCGTGCCGCCGATATCAGCAGCGCCCGCGCCCAGCTCGAATCGACCGAGGCCGCCTTTGCCAAGGCGCAGGTCGATTACGACCGCCGTCGTCGCCTCGTTTCCGCAGGGGCGGTATCGGGCGACGAGCTGACCGCCGCGACCAACGCCCTTGCCGCCGCCCGCGCCGCGCGCGAACAGGCGCGGGCCGCCGTTGCGCAGGCATCGTCGCAGCGCGGCGCCGCCGCCGGCAACCTTGCCGCCAATCAGGCCCTGATCGAGGGCACGACCGCCGCGAGCGCCCCCGACGTCCTCGCCGCCGAAGCGAAGGTGCGGCAGGCGCGGCTCGACTTGGAGCGGACCGTGATCCGCGCGCCGATCGACGGCGTCGTCGCCAATCGCACGATCCAGGTCGGCCAGCGCGTCGCCTCCGGCGCGACGGTGATGCGGATCGTGCCGGTCGGGCAGGTCTATGTCGATGCGAACTTCAAGGAAGGCCAGCTCCGAAAGGTAAAGCCGGGCCAACCGGTCAGGCTGACCTCCGACCTGTACGGCGGCGACGTCGAATATCACGGCCGGGTCGTCGGCTTTTCCGGCGGCACCGGATCGGCCTTCGCGCTGATCCCGGCGCAGAACGCGACGGGCAACTGGATCAAGGTCGTGCAGCGCCTGCCGGTCCGGGTCGCGCTGGATCCGCGCGAACTGGCCGCGCACCCGCTGCGCGTCGGCCTGTCGATGACCGCCGAGGTCGATATTTCGGGCCGATAGTCCGCGGTTGAGGAGTTCGGTCATGGCCGCCCAAGACGATTTCAAGCCGTTCAGCGGCGCAACGCTGTGGCTCGCCGGGCTGGTGCTGGCGCTGACCAACTTCATGGTCGTGCTCGACACTACCATCGCCAACGTGTCGGTCGGGCATATCGCCGGGTCGCTCGGCATCTCGACCAGCCAGGGCACGTGGATCATCACGTCCTATGCGGTGGCGGAGGCGATCTGCGTGCCGTTGACCGGGTGGCTGGCCGGACGGTTCGGGACCCTGCGGACGTTCGTCGTCGGCATGATCGGCTTCGGCATCTTCTCGATCCTGTGCGGATTGTCGACCAGCCTCGCGATGATCGTCGTCGCGCGCATCGGCCAGGGGCTTTGCGGCGGGCCGCTGATGCCGCTGACCCAGACGATGCTGCTGCGCATCTTCCCCCGGGAACAGCATGGCCAGGCGATGGGCCTGTGGGCCATGACGACGGTCGTCGCGCCGATCCTCGGCCCGATCCTCGGCGGGACGATCAGCGACAGCTGGTCGTGGCACTGGATCTTCTTCATCAACATTCCGGTCGCGATGGTGTGCGTATTCGGCGCGCTGCGCCTGCTCAAGCCCGCCGAGACGAAGCGCGAGAAGCTGAAGGTCGACAAGGTCGGTCTTGCCCTGCTGGTGCTGTGGATCGGCGCGTTGCAGATCATGCTCGACATCGGGCGCGAGCACGACTGGTTCGACGATCCCACGATCGTCGTGCTGGCACTGGTCGCCGCGATCGGCGCGGCGGTGTTCATCGTATGGGAACTGACCGAGCGTCAGCCGATCGTCGACCTGCGCGTGTTCCGCCATCGCGGGTTCACCGTGGCGGTCTGCGCGCTGGCATTCTCGTTCGGGACGTTCTTCGCCTCCGTCGTGCTGATTCCGCAATGGTTGCAGGCCAGCCTCGGCTACACGTCGACCTATGCCGGCTATGCCACGGCGTTCAACGGCGTCGGCGCGGTCATCATGTCGCCGATCGTCGCCCAGCTGATGAAGAGATACGATCCGCGCGCGCTGGTGTGCTTCGGCATCTTCTGGCTGGGGGGCATGTCGCTGCTGCGCGTCGGATGGACGACCGGCGCCGACTTTTGGACGCTGGCCTTCCCGCAGATGCTGCAGGGGTTCGGTATGCCGTTCTTCTTCATTCCCCTGACCACCATCGCGCTGGGCGCCGTTGAACCGCAGGAAACGGCGTCGGCGGCGGGCGTCATGAGCTTCCTGCGGACCATGGCCGGCGCGATCGGCACGTCGATCTCCACCACGCTCTATGCCGACAGCATGACCATCGCGCGCAGCGAGATGACGTCACGGCTGAACACCGACGCCACCGCCAATGCCCTGATGGCGCAGGGCTTCTCGTTGGAGCAGGTCCGCGGCGCGATCGAGATGACCGTGACGCGCGAGAGCAGCACGCTGGCGATCAACCACCTGTTCCTGCTGTCGGCGATGGTGTTCGCCGTCTCCGCGCTCATCATCTGGCTGGCACCCCGGCCCAGGCGCATGGCAAAGCCGGGCGAGGCGCATTAGAGTCTGATCCAACCCTGTTGAAACGGGCGTCATCCAGCGAAGGCTGTGGCAGCGCGCAGCAGGAGCCGATGGAGACCCCAGCCTTCGCTGGGGTGACGGTTCCATGCGAATGGATCGAACTTTAGGCCGGTCTCCGCCGTCACCGCGCAACGGGGCTGGATGGTCGTTGGCCGACTTGCTGCGATCGGCATTCCGGACCTGTCCGTGGTCACCTTGCGCGCGGCGCCGTCGATTCGAACCACACCATGTCGGTGCGCCAGCCGCGCTCGCCGGCCAGCGTGGCGATCCGGTCGCGCCATTCGCTGCCGCGCGCGCCCAGCGGCGGCGCGACGACGGCCGTATCGAACGGACCCTTGCCGGTCACCAGCAGCACGCCCGACCAGCCGGCATGGTCGAGGTCGATCTGCATCCGGTAGCGATCGTTGCCGAGGTCGGTGATCGGCGAACCCTGACGCGACGCGCGCAGGGCGGCCATGAAATCCGCCCGGTCGACGACGATCCGTTCGATTCGCCCCGACGGCTCGATCCCGAACAGAGCGAAGTCGAGCGACGGGTCGGCGATGTCGATCAGCACCAGCGCGTTCGCCGCCATCTTGCCGGCATAGGTCGAGGTCGCGTCCTGCTGCCGCATCTCGAAGCGGCGCTGCGGCACGCTCAGCCAGCTGCGCCCGTTCGCGCGGATCTGACGAAAGGCATCGAGCGCGGCGCAGCCCGCCGGCGTGATGAGCGCGACATCGGCGAAATCGATGTTGCGGGCACGGCTGCCGCGATCGCCGAGCGCCTTCGAAATCTCGGTCTGGGCCTGTGCGGGATCGCCGGCGACACCCGTCAGCGCGACGTCGATACCGCCGCCCTGCGCCTTGAGATCGGTGATGCTGAGCCAGGTGCAACCGACCGACGGCAGCGCGGCATCGATCGCAGACCTCGCGTGCTGCACGTCGTCCGCCTTGACCATCACCGGGGCGGCGGAATTGCCGGTGGTGTCGTTCCCGCCGCGTACGAAGAACAGCAACGCCACGAGCAGCAGGACCGCAACCACACCGCCCGCGATCCACCATTTTCCGAACGGATGCCCGGCGGTCGCGCCGGGAACCTCTGCGACGTCGAGCGCCGCCAGCACCGCATCCATGTCGCGCAGCCGCTGCGCAGGATCGGGGCGGACCATCCGTTCGACGACACCGCGCAACGGGACCGGCACCGCCGACAGGTCCAGCCCCGCCCGCCGCTTGTCGACGGCGTCGACCAGCGTTCCGCCCAGCCCGAGATCGGCCCCCCGTGCCACGGCGAGGATCAGCAGGCCGAGGCTGTAGACATCGGTCCACGGACCCAATGCCCGATCGAAATCGCCGAGCTGTTCGGGCGCGACATAGCCGAGCTTGCCCGCGAACCCGTCGCCGACGATCGTCGCGGTCCCGGGATCGAGGTCCTTGGCGATGCCGAAGTCGATCAGCTTGGCCCGCGACAGCGTGCCGCCGCCCAGCAGCACATTGTCCGGCGCCACGTCGCGATGGATCGCGCCCAGCCGATGCGCCGCCGCCAGTCCCGAGGCGAGCCGCCGCAGCAACGCGCCAAGCTCGGCCGGATCGGGTCGCAGCGTCGCCAGCACGTCCGACAGGCTGGTCCCGTCGATATATTCGGTGACGATGTAGAGGACGCCCAGTTCGGGCTCCATCGCCAGCACGCGATACTGCACCACCGCTTCGTGGTGCAGGCGGGTCAGCGTCTGCGCCTCGCGCTTGAACAGGGTGATGACGTTGGGATCGGCGGCCAGCGCCGGCAGCATCACCTTGATCGCGACGCGCTCGTCGGTGGCGAGGTTCGCGCCTTCGAACACCTCGCCCATGCCGCCGCGCGCCAGGAAGCGGCGGACGACGAACATGTGGTTCAGCACGTCGCCCGGCTGGATGCCGGCGCTGCGCGGTGCTGCGGGCGCGGGATGGGCCGGATCGAACACCGTGCGGTCGCCGTCCTCGCCCATGCCGGGCTGGAACACGGTGCGGTCGTCCTCGTCGCCGGTCATGCCCCGCCCGCTCCAAGGGAAAGTGCCGTCGCCTCCTCCACCGCGACCAGCACGATCGTCACATTGTCGGGCGCTCCGCCGGCCAGCGCGCCCGCGATCAACTGGTCGAGCGCGGCCTGCCGGTCGGGCAGCGCCAGCGTCGCGGCGATCGCCGCCTCGTCGGTCGTCGCGGTCAGCCCGTCGCTGCACAGCAGGAACACGTCGCCGGGCAACGCATCGTCGGTCACGACATCGACCGCCAGCCGCGCCCCGACCCCGACCGCGCGCGCCAGCACATGGCCACGCGGGTGATCGCGGGCCTCCTCGGGCGAGATCAGCCCGCGATCGACCATCTCCTGCACCTGGCTATGGTCGCGGGTCAGCGGATGCAGCACTGCGTCCCGCAGGACATAGGCGCGGCTGTCGCCGACCCACACCGCGGAAAAGCACCCGTCGCGCACCAGCAGGGCGACGACGGTCGATCCCATCTGCTGCGTCCGGCGCTGCGCCTCGCTCCAGATGCGGCGGTTGGCGCTGTGCACCGCGTCCGCCACGGCACGGGTCGCGTCGTGGAAATCGCCGGGCAGCACGACCGCCTCCAGCGCCTGCACCACCGCGTTCGACGCCCAGTCGCCATGCGCATGGCCGCCCATCCCGTCGGCGACCGCCCACAGCCCCAGCTCGTCGCGCGCGCAGAACCGGTCCTCGTTGATCCGCCGCTTGAGCCCCGGATGCGTCGCTGCCACGGCACGGATACGGACCGCCCCGCTCATGCCAGCATCTCGCCGATCAGGTCGCCCGGACGCTCTCCGGTCAGCACCCGACCGTCCGCACCCGTCCAGCGCCCCACCGTACCCGCCGGCCGCGCCGCCGCCATCGCCAGCCGATCCACGTCCCAGCCCTCCATGATTGCCGACCGCAACAATTCCTCGCACGCCGCCGGCTCCAGCGTCGCGCCATCGGCCAGCAGCAGCACTGGATAGCGCCGCCCGACCGCATCCTGCGACGCGGCGATGGCGCCCGCGACACCGTCGCCCTCCGCCAGCCACGGCTGTGCCGCATCGAACCGGTCGGCGAAGTCCGCGCCGTGGCGATCGCGCGCCGCCAGCAGCGACGCCGACAACCACGTGTCGAGCGCGGCGCGCTCCTCCGCCGCCATGCCCCGCGCGACGAAGTCGCCATGCGCGGGCAGCTTGCCGAACACCCGCGCGGTCATAGCGTCGCCGGGCAACGGAACGACCACAGCCCGGCCCGGCTGAACGGGTTGCGCCTGGACGGCAGTGCGATCTTCAGCGTCGTGCGCGTCGCGCCTTCGCCCAGGCTCGCCTCGATCGCCTGTTCGCCGGCATTGCGCTTCTCGGCGCGGTCCATCAGCCGGAACAGCGCCCACGGACCCTCCGTCTCGATCCGCGCGATCTCCGGCCCCGGCGGCGCATCCGCTCCGGCCGGTGCAGCGCCCGTCACCGCCGGCCCGTACAGCACCAGCGACGCCTCGGGCAGGCCGCCATTGGCCGACCACAGCAGCGGACGCGGCTGGTTGCCGGTCGGGGTGAAGCGATAGCGCGTACCCCCGCTCGACAGCTCGACCGTCGCCACCCCTTGCCCGAAGCGCGCCACCGCGACCTTGATCGGCAGCCCGCCGGCCAGCAGGTCGCGCAGCTCGACCGTCCGTGCCAGCGCCTCCGGAGTCGCGGGGTTCAGCGCGGCGGCAACCGGATCGCCATCGCGCCAGCGCCACACCGGCCCGGCGGTGTCGATCATCGACGCCAGCCGCTGTTGCACGAACCCGTCGAACACGCCGCCCATGCCGAATACGCGCAAGGTTTCAGCCATCGGTGCGTCTGGCGCACCCGCGAAGAAAGGGTAGTGCTCCTGGGCAACCCCCTTGCACGCCGGAAGGACGGTCTGCGCATAGGCGTCGGTCACCGCACCACTCGCCGCGCCGACCTGCGCCGCGGCACCGCCCCCGGCGGCGGCGTTGACGAACGACTGCAACTGCTGCGGTGCCTGTGCCGCCGATGCCTTGACCGTCGCCAGCGCGGAGGCCATCGCCGCCTGCGTCGCATCGGACCCGCCGCCGCCCCCGACCGACTGCGCCGCGATCACCGCCTGCCCCGCCGCCTTGATCCCGGCGATGAACTCGTCGATCGGCGCCGATCCCCGCCCGTCGCCGACATATTCGTGCAGGTTCTCGAAATAGACGGTGATCTCGTCGCCGGCGTCCAGCCCGCTCGCCCGGTCGCGCCCGATCTCGTTGGCGACCCGGCCGATCCGCGAACGGTTGAGGCCATACCGTCCGGCCCGCGCCAGCCCCGCCTTCGCCCCGCCGGTGAAGATCGTGTTCTTGCGCAATTCCAGCAGCACCCGCTTGAGCGGCGACGGGCTCTTGGTCAGCGCGCCGAACGCCGCCGGATCGCGGAAATAGGCGCCGGGCTTCATCGTCTCGATCATCCCGTCCCAAGCCGCGATATAGTCCTTGGCATACAGGCCGGCCACGCCGGGGCGCACGTTCGACAATTCCTCGCCCACGCCGCCCGCACCCGCGCCGCCCAGCACCCACAGGTCGCGCTTCAGGTCCTGCTGCACGGTGGCAAGGCCGGGGAGATAGGTCTTCTCATAGCCCGCGCGGGTGAAGAAATAGGGGATGCGATACGCTGCGACCGCATCCGGATTGGCAAAGGCCAGCACATCGCCCTGCGACAGGATGTTGGCCGCTTCCCATGCCGCCCCGGCCGACGCCGCCTTCTGCCGCATGACGGCATAGGCGCGGTCGGCAAGGCTGAGCGTCTGCACCGCCGCACGGGCCGACGCGACCAGCCCGGCATCGAGCGGCGGACGGCGATTGGCCCAGACCGACGCCATGTCGCGATCCTCCAGCAGCGCGTCGAGATGGCGGGTCAGCGCGGTACGCTCCGCTTGGCTGTCGGCGCCCGGATAGAGTTCGCCGGCCCAGTCGGCGGTGACCCACGCCTTCACCGCCTTCGCATCCATCGGCCCCTGCTGGCCCAGCATCAGATAGACTTTCAGCGGTTCGTACAGCCGCATCGGATCGCGCCCGTCGGCGCGCATCACCGTCTCCAGCCGCAGCAGCAGGCGCGGCAGCATGATCCGGCGCAGCGCCACGCGATAGCTTTCCTCCGCTTGGCTGCTCAGGCTCGACTGGTACAGGCCGAACGTCATCGCCAGCGGCGGTCCGCCCGCGCGACGCTCGGCATAGCCGCGCGGCAAGTTGCGCAGGGTATCGAGCGCCGGCAACGCGGCGCGCAGATCGGCATCGTCCTCGCGCACCTGCACCAGGTCGACGCCAGCCTCGCGCAGCTGGTTTTCGGCCAGTTGCGCGCGTTCCGCCAGCAGGTTCTGGAACGCGCGGTTGCGGGCATAGCTGAACCCCCATGCCGTCAGCACCAGCGCGGTGACGATCCCGACCGCCGCCAGCGCCGCGACCAGCCGCGCGCGGTGCCGCGTGCGGGCACGCAGGTCGGTCGATCCCAGCCCGGCTTCGGGAAACATCACCTCGGTCAGCAGGCGGTTGAGGAAATAGGCGCGGCTGCGCGTCTCCACGCCCCCGGCCGGTGCCTCGTACACGTCGCCCATCGCGGCGAGGATGCGGTCGAGCGGTGCGCCTTCCTGCACGCCGCTGGTCAGGTAGAAGCCGCGCAGTTGCGCCGGGGCATCCTCGCCCGCGACGAACGCGCCCTCGGCAAAGCGCATCAGCCGCGCGCGCAGGCTGCGCAACTGGGCCGGGAAGCCCAGCATCATCCCCCGGCGGCGCTGGTCGACCTCCTCGAACAGCCGCCGTGCCTGCCGGTCGGCGATCGCCTGTGCCGACACGTCGAATGCCTGCGCCAGCGCCTCGGCACCGGGGCGGCCGTCGCCATAGGGCAGCGTCGCACCGAACACCGCGCGCCGTCCCTCGACGTCGAGGTCGTCGAAATAGGTGTCGAACCCGGCCAGCAGGTCGGCCTTGGTCACGATCAGATAGACGGGCACCGCCGTTTCCAGCGTCCGGCGCAACTCGACCAGCCGCCGCCGTACCGCGCTCGCATGGGCGTCGATCGCCGCGCAGTCGCTGCCGACCAGCGTATCGACGCCGATCGCCACGATGATGCCGTTGATCGGCTGCGCCGGGCGATGGCGCCTGAGCAGGTTCAGGAATGCGCTCCACCCCGCCGCATCGACCGTCGCGTCCGAATCCTGCGTGGTATAGCGTCCGGCGGTATCGACCAGCACCGCTTCGTCGGCGAACCAGAAATCGAGGTTGCGGGTGCCGCCCACGCCCTTGGCCGCCTGTTCGACGAAGGGAAAGCGCAGCCCCGAATGGAGCAGCGCGGTCGTCTTGCCCGCCCCCGGCGGACCGATGATGACATACCACGGCCGGCTGTAGAGATAGTCGCGCCGCCCGCCCGATGCGGAACGCAGCTTCGCCAGCGCCTCGCCCATGCGGCCGCCCAGCGCCTTGCCCTCTTCCTCGGCGGCATCCGGCCCGGCGAGTTCCCTCGCGATGGCATCGGAACGCTGCTTCGCACGCCACCGCCGCCAGCCCCACCATGCGCCCCACAGCAGCGCGATGCCGACGACGAACGCGATGCGTACGCTCCACGGGCGAAAGAAGGCGAAGAACAGCGGCAACGCGAACACGACGATCAGCGCCAGCACCAGCGCCGACAACAGCGTGACCGCATACCAGTTGGTGAAGAACCGCCGCATCACGAACGCCTCGGCACGATGATCTCGACTCGGCGGTTCTGCGACTTGCCCTCGGGCGTGTCGTTGGTGGCGATCGGCACGCTTTCCCCCAGCCCCTTGGTCGTCACCCGCGACGGATCGGACAGGTCGTCGCGGATCAGCCGCCCGACCGTCTCGGCGCGCGCTTCGGACAGCGCCATGTTGTCGGGGAAGCGGACCGTCGCGACGCGATCGTTATCCGCATGACCCTCGATCAGCACCGATCCCCGCTCCCCCTCGATAGCGCGACCGATACGGTGGAACAGCGTCTCGCGACCGGCCTCCAACGCGTCCGACCCGGATTCGAACAGCTGCCCGACGGTGGTGCGCACCCGCACCGTCTGCGCATCCTCCTCGACCGTCACAAGCCCTTCGCGGATTTCGGGTTCGAGGAACCTGGCGAGGCGCGATGCCTGTTCGCTGCGCGCCGCCGCCATCGCCTCGGCCGGGCGCGACAGCGTCAGGCGGCTGTCGGGGTTCAGCGCGGCGAGGCGGTCGGTCGGCATGTCGCCGCTCGACGCCAGCATCAGCCGCAACACGGCATAGACCAGCACCAGCAGCGCCAGCGCCCCCGCCGCCGCCAGCGCGAGGATGTTCATCCCGATGCGGGCCGGCGGGGCCTTTTCCCCGCGCCAGTTCGGCACCAGCTCGACCTGCGACAGACTGCGGACATGCGGCAGCGCGCCGTACAGCCGCGTCATGATCTCCTGCAACCGCCGCCGCCCGTCGGGCATCACCCGGAACCGCCCCTCGAACCCTGCGGCGAGGCAGGCATGGAACAGCTCGATCAGGTCGAGATTGTCATGCGGCGTGCGCAGCATGTCGTCGACCAGCTGCCAGAAGCGATCGCCGCCGATATTCTCGTGGAAGAACTGCACGACCATCGAGCGTCGCGCCCATTCGGCGCCGTCGGTGCCGATGCCCGGCAGGTTCTGCGCGATGTCGTCGGCGGTCGCGCACACGGCATATTTGGCGCGCTGGCGCTTTTCCTCGGGGTAATGCGGTGCGATCGCCCGTTCGAACGTCGCGATCGCCTTGGCGCATTCGCGGTGGAACTCGGGCATCGGCATCCGTACCCGCCCGGCGCGTACTGCCGCCAGCAACGCGAGGACCGGTTCGGCCTCCGCCAGCATGACGTTGCGCACCCTAGGTGGCGTCGCCGGCAGCGGCACATCGTCCTCGGCCAGTCGCGACGGGGCCAGGCCTGCCCCGCCCGGCGCATGACCGGTGCGCGACAGCGGCGGCGGCGCGCCATAGCCCGCGTCCGGCGCGGCGTTGCGCCGCAGCCCCTGCAAGGGCGACGGTCGGAAGACCGTCTTGTCACCGTCGTCGCCGTCTTCGGTCACCGCGCGCTCCGTTTCACGCACCACAGTTCGAGCTTCAGCCCCGGCCAGTCACCCGCGACATGCAGCCCCAGCGCCGTCGCCTGCTGGAACTCGGCCCAGTCGGGCACGCCGCGATCCAGCTCGAAATAGACGAAGCCCGGCAGCACGCGCAGCTGCGGCGGCGGGGTGGGGGTGTGGCGCAGCGGGACGCCGGGCAGCGCGGAGTCGACGATCTGCCGCATCCGCTGCACCGCGCCGATCTTCGCGACCGAAGGGAACAGCCCGCGGATCTCCTCGACCGGCGCGGCGGCCGATACCGCGAGATAGAAATAGCCGGTCTGGTACAGCCCATGGTCGGTGATCCGCGACACATACGCCCCCGGTCCCGCCTGATCGAGCGGCAGCTGCACCGCCGATCGTTCGAACACCGCCGACAGCATCGACTGGAGCAGGTCGAACACGGGATCGAAACACTGTTGCGGATCGACATGGTCGTAGCGCGGCAGCGGCGGGGCGCGGCGTTCGGGACGTATCAGCGTCGCCAGTTCGCCCGCCATCGACACCAGCGCCTCGAACAGCCGTTCGGGATGGACCATCGGCAGGTGCTGGAGATGGTCGAGCACCGGCAGCCAGCGGTTGAGCGCCTGCAGCAGCAGGAACCCCGCAAAGGTATCCGACCCGCCATCGGTCGCCTCGACCGCGCGCAACGCCAGCTCGCCCGCCCGCTGCCCGGCGCGCCCGGCGATATCCGACAGCCCGCCGCGCAGCCGTGCCGCCGCGGCGATGTCCAGCGTCGCCGGGATATAGCGGTCGTCGAGCATCAGCCGCTTGTTCTGGACCTCGCGCACCTTGACCAGCCCCAGCGTTACCCGGCCATAGGTCTGGTCGCGCGTGACGCCGAAGCGCAGATTGGGGCGGGCGAGGCCGACCGGCTCGCTGGTCCGGTCGCTCGAAAAGGAATCGGCGACCTCGGCGTCGTCGACCAGGAAGCGCGCGTCGAGGCTTTCGCTGTCCGCCTCGCGGAACTGCACCGCGCCCGGCTGCGACACCGGCAGCGTCAGCGAAATCAACGCGTCGCGGGCGTCGGCGGGGATGTCGAGCGGCGGCGGCGGCGGCATGTCGTCGGGAATCGCGAACGGCGTGCCGTCGGGCAGGATGCCGGTCGCGCGGGTCACGGCGAACTTGCCCAGCGTCGCGACATCCTCGTCGATGACCAGTTCGGTCAGACCCCAGGGCCATGGCCGGATCGACGCAATGCGCGCGTTCAGCTGCGCTTCGGCATGGCGATCCTGCGCCTGAAAATGCTGTGGCCGCAGGAACATACCCTCGGACCACGCCACCCGGTTCTTTACCAACCCTGCCCCCCTTTTCGGCGGTACTGCCTGTGTGAACAGTTTACCGGACCCAAGACATTGCCAGATCGTTTCGCCCCGGCAATAGCTGCCGGAGGGACGCCCGGCGCCGCTATTGGTTCCAAGGACACACCATGCAGTTTCGCGATGATGCCGAACCGTCCTACGACCCGCGCTCGTGGAGCCGTCCCCGGCCGGTGCCGACGCCTGCACCGCCGGTCGCCACGCCGCACGTCGCAGGCCGCTCGCGGAGCAACCTGCCGCTCGTCGGCGGGGTGGCGGTCGCGCTGGGTGGCGCATTCCTTGCCTTCACCGCGCGGCCGACGGAAGAGAATGCGACGGTGCCGACCCCCGCACCTGCGGCGGCCACCGGCGAAACCTTCGACCAACGTGTCCTCAATATCGCCACGCCCGGCGCGATCGCGCCGACGCTCCGATCGCTGGGCGTCGCACCGGCCGATGCCGACCGGGCCGCCGGACTGGCGCAGCAGGCGCTCGGCGACACGCCCGGCCTGTTGCGACTCGACGTGACGCTCGCCGGCGCGAAGCTGCACGCGCTCACCGCGACCCATGTCGATGGCGGCGGCGTCGTGATCGAACGGAGCGGCGACGGCACGCTCGCCGCCAGGTCGCTGTCGGCCAAACTCACCCGCCGGATGCGCTTCGTACGCGGCGAACTGGACGGCGAGAGCTTCTACAGCTCGGCGGTGGCGGCCGGGGTCAGCGACGTGCTGGTCGGCGCCTTCGCCAACGCGTTCCGCTACGACTTCGACATCCAGCGCGAAGTATCGCAGGGCGACGTGTTCGAGGCGGGGTTCGAGGAACGCGTCAACGCCGATGGCGAGGCGGTCGGCGCGCCGCGGCTGGTCTACGCCTTCCTCTCCACCCCGGCCAGGACGCGCGCGCTCTACCAGTATCGCCTGCCAGGCGATGCGGAGGCCGAATGGTTCGACAGCAGCGGGCGCAGCAGCCGCCGGTCGCTGATGCGCACGCCGGTCGATGCCGCACGGATCAGTTCGGGCTTCGGCATGCGGGGGCATCCGATCCTCGGCTTTCGCAAGATGCACCGCGGCACCGACTTCGCCGCCCCCACCGGCACGCCGATCTTCGCCGCGGGCGACGCCACCGTGTCCTTCGCCGGGATGAAGGGCGCCAACGGGAATTTCGTCCGCCTGCGCCACGACAATGGCTGGGAAACGCTCTACCTGCACATGAACCGCATCGCCGCCGCGATCGTCCCCGGCAGCCGCGTGGCGCAGGGAACGCAGATCGGCGAGGTCGGCACCACCGGCCGCTCGACCGGCCCGCATCTTCACTACGAGGTTCATGTCGACGGACAGGCGGTCGACCCGATGTCGATCGAGACCGGCGGCGGCCGCTCGATCCCGGGCGCGGCGATGACTGCGTTCCGCAAGATCCGAGACGCGATCGATGCGAAGCGGGCGGCCACGATGTAGCGTCATGCCGGCCGCCGCCAGACGACCAGCAGGATCGTCGCCAGCAAGGCGGCGCTCATCGCGATACTGGCGTTCAGTCCCGCCCCGGATCCGCCCCATGAAGCAGCGCCCGACAGGTCGAGGTCGATGACCGATCCGAATGTTCCGACGCCGGGGTTCGGGTCCAGCCCGACCCCCAGCTGCTCGATCGCATTCCACGCGAAATGCGCCCCGATCGCGGCGCCCAGCCCGCCGCGCAACGCCAGCAGCCCGAACAACCCGCCGCCCAGCAGCATGTTGACCAGCATGACCGGCGCCGTCCCTGCCAGCACGGCATGGAGCGCGGCGAACGACGCCGCCGTCAGCGGCACCGCCATGCCTGCCCCCACCGCCCGCACCAGCAGCGGCTGGACATGGCCTCGGAACATCACCTCCTCGGCCGTCACCTGCAACAGGACGGTCAACAGC